>JAVBMM010000020.1:0-12495 GCA_031552425.1 Bacteroidales bacterium
GGATAATGGAACTGCTAGTGTGGATGGACTGGATGTTGTTAAAGACTATAAACAAATCCGAAACATTATCGGATATATGCCTGGTAAATTTTCCCTCTATCAGGATTTAACGGTAGAAGAAAATCTTGAATTTTTTGCAACAATCTTTCATACAACCATTCAGGAAAACTATCATCTGATCGAAGATATATACAGGCAAATTGAACCATTCAAGAAACGGAGAGCGGGAAAACTATCCGGAGGAATGAAACAAAAACTGGCATTGAGTTGTGCATTGATACACAAACCGACTGTATTGTTTCTCGATGAACCGACAACCGGTGTCGATCCAGTATCTCGCAAAGAATTCTGGGACATGCTCATCAAATTAAGGGAACAAGGAATTACCATCCTGGTTTCAACTCCTTATATGGACGAAGCTTCGCGTTGCGACCGAATCGCTTTAATCCTGAATGGAGAATTTATGCAGGTAGATACGCCACAGGGTATCATCGATTCTTATCCTGATGTTCTTTGGTCGGTTCAATCCAATAATATGCACCATCTACTAAAAGACTTGCGCGAATTTCAGGGGATTACTTCTTCATTTTCATTCGGGGAAACATTCCATGTTACAGTTGAGCATGGTATTGTTCAGGAAAATTTAAAATCATTCCTGAAAGATAAAGCTCATTCGGATATAGAAATTAAAATAATTCAGCCGACGGTGGAGGATTGTTTCATGTTGTTGTCTAAAAATCAATTGGAAAAATGAAAGAAAAAGTCATATATACGGAAAGCCTGACCAAGAAATTTGGAAACTTCACGGCAGTCGATAATATCTCGTTCAGTGTAGACAAAGGTGAAATATTCGGATTCTTGGGTGCTAATGGAGCTGGTAAAACAACAGCTATGCGTATGCTGTGCGGATTAAGTCATCCGACTTCAGGAAAAGGAAAAGTTGCCGGGTTTGACATTTTCAAACAGTCGGAAGAGGTAAAGAAGAATATTGGTTATATGAGCCAAAAATTCTCTTTGTATGAAGATCTGAAAATATGGGAAAACCTCCGGCTTTTTGGAGGAATATATGGAATGAAGTCTAAAGACATTGCGGTTAAAACAGATAAAATACTGAATGAACTTGGCTTTGAAAAAGAACGTGATACACTTGTCAAAGCATTGCCTTTGGGTTGGAAACAAAAATTGTCTTTCTCTGTATCTATCTTCCACGAACCGAAAATAGTCTTCCTGGATGAACCCACCGGAGGCGTTGATCCTGCTACCCGTCGTCAATTCTGGGAACTTATTTATGATGCAGCCGACAGAGGAATCACCGTTTTCGTCACCACACACTATATGGACGAAGCAGAGTACTGTGACCGTTTGTCAATCATGGTTGACGGAAGAATAGAAGCACTTGATTCTCCCAAAAACCTGAAAGCCGAATTTGGTGTGGAAAGTATGTATGATGTATTTTATCAAATAGCACGAAAAGCTACAAGAAGTGACAATTAATCATGAAAGAATTTATAGCATTCATAAAAAAAGAATTTTATCACATCTTCCGTGATAAGCGAACCATGCTAATATTGCTTGGGATGCCAATTGCACAAATATTGCTATTCGGATTCGCCATTACAACTGAAGTGAAAAATACGCAGGTGGCTGTATTTGATCCTTCAAAGGATGCTTCTACTCGGCGTATTAAAGAGCAATTTCAAGCAAGTGAATACTTCACTATTGCTGAAGAATTAACAAGTCCTGACCAGATAAATGATGTATTCAAATATGGTAAAATCAATTTAGTAATAGTGTTTAGTGAAAATTTTGCAGATAATCTGTTGCACACAGGTGAGGCTGCAGTTCAGTTGATAGCCGACGGAACCGATCCCAATCAGGCATCCATGCTTGCCGGATATGCTTCGGGGATCTTGGGTTCATATCAACAGGAACTTATTGAGCAATATAAAATACCATTCCAGATCATCCCGGAAATAAAAATGCTATATAATCCCCAGGGGAAAAGTGCTTACAATTTTGTGCCGGGCGTGATGGGGCTTATACTGATGTTGATATGCGCCATGATGACATCTATCGCCATTGTACGTGAAAAAGAAACAGGGACTATGGAAATCCTCCTTTCTTCACCTTTGAAACCAATATATATCATTTTAGCAAAGGCAGTTCCATACTTTACATTGTCAATCGCCAACCTTATTACCATACTCCTTTTATCTGTATTTGTACTTGGAGTACCGGTTGCAGGAAGTTTATTTTGGTTGACATTAATATCACTCTTATTTATTTTTACCGCTTTGGCATTAGGATTACTAATATCGACTTTAGTGGATACTCAAATGGCAGCAATGCTTGCATCCGGTATGGGATTGATGATTCCTATTATGCTGTTGTCTGGAATGATATTCCCAATTGAAAGTATGCCGGCCATATTACAATGGATTTCTTCGATAGTGCCTGCCCGTTGGTACATTGCAGCAGTAAAGAAAATAATGATTCAAGGCGCTGAAATACAATTTGTCCTTAAGGAAGTAAGCATACTTGCTGTAATGGCTGGTGGCCTTATTATGTTTAGTCTCAGCAAATTCAAAACAAGATTAAGTTAAGCAGTTATGTTGAAGTTTTTAATAGAAAAGGAATTCAAACAAATTCGTCGGAATTCATTCCTTCCGAAAATAATTTTGGCAATGCCCTTGATGATGATGTTGGTTTTTCCTTGGGCTGCCAATCAGGAAGTTAAAAATGTTAAATTGAGTATTGTCGACAATGATCACAGCACTTCTTCGGAAAGGTTGATTCAAAAAGCTACTTCTTCCAGTTACTTTAAGTTGACGGATGTATCGTCTACTAATACTAATGCCATGAAGAGTATAGAGTCGGGTAAGGCAGACATTATCCTCGAGATACAAGATGAGTTTGAAAAGAATTTAGTAAAAGAAGGAGTAGGTCGGGTTATGATTTTGGCTAATTCAGTGAATGGAACTAAGGGGAGCTTAGGATCGTCATACCTTTCGTCCATACTTACTGATTATGCGGGTGAGTTGAGAAATGAATATGGTGGACAAGCTGGAGTCGCATTATCTACGATTCCTACATTTAGCACTATACCGCAATATAAGTTCAACCCTCATTTAGATTATAAGGTATTTATGGTTCCTGCATTGATGGTGATGCTTTTGACTATGCTTTGCGGTTTTTTGCCAGCATTGAATATTGTCGGGGAAAAGGAAGCAGGAACAATTGAGCAAATGAATGTCACCCCCGTAAAAAAACTCATGTTTGTGTTGGCCAAATTGATCCCTTATTGGATTATCGGATTTATTGTGCTTAGCATTTGTATGATTCTTGCAGCATTGGTTTATGGCATTTATCCGGTTGGTAATTTGGTTACTATTTTTTTGTTTGCAACTATATACATCCTTGTTGTTTCCGGAATGGGATTAATTATATCCAATTATTCGGATACCATGCAGCAGGCTATGTTTGTAATGTTCTTTTTCATCATGATACTCCTTTTAATGAGCGGATTATTCACTCCCGTCACCAGTATGCCGGAGTGGGCACAGGCTATTACAATCATCAATCCCCTGAAATATTTCATACAAGTGATGAGATTAGTATATCTGAAAGGTAGTGCATTCGGTGAAATGATACCACAGTTTTTTGCGTTGTGTGGTTTTGCTTTAGCATTCAATACATGGGCGGTATTGAGCTATAGAAAAAGCAGCTAGATATTAATTAAGAGTTAAAAAGCTAGTTTTTCATTCTTTATAACATGAAAACATTTTTTCTTTCTTTGTTATTATTCTTGTTTTTTATAAATAGCTTGTTTGCTCAAACCTGCGAAATAGAAGTGATGTGGAAAGATCAAATAGACACTGGTCATACTAATTTAAGGAAACCCAGGTATCTTGAAATCCGTGACGATAAAATTTTTGATTTAATAAATCGGCAACTGAGTTTCGGAATATACCATGACAATTATTTTACAACCGGTATCCCGACAAACAAAGAAGTGAATTGTATCAAGCCGCCATTAAGAAATGTATATTAATTGAGTATATAAAAGGAGCGATTACAACAAAATGTAATCGCTCCTTTCTTTGCTCTTCCTCTTGGACTTGAACCAAGGACCCTCTGATTAACAGTCAGATGCTCTAACCGACTGAGCTAAGGAAGAAAATCTTGCATTTCTCAAATGCGGTGACAAAAGTAAATATATTTTTTGAAAAATACAATATAGGGGAAACATTTGCCTGACCTCTTCTCTAAAAACAAGTTAATAATAAAAGGAAATCAGAATTCTTATATATCTTTGTCTCTCTAAATATTTTAGATCAGGTATAAATGAAAACAATCATTGACATGTTTGAAGAAAGTGTGGAAAAATACACTAAAAACACTTTCTTATGGGAGAAAAAAAAAGATAAATTCGAAGCATTAACATACGAAGAAACACGAAAAGAAGTCTATCGTTTCAGTGCCGGACTGATTCAAATGGGTGTTTCCAAAGGAGATAAAGTTGCATTGCTTTCAGAGGGAAGAAATTCCTGGATAATAGGAGAATTAGCGATATTATATGCCGGAGCGATTAATGTTCCGCTTTCTGTAAAATTGGAAGAAAGCAATGACTTGATTTTTCGCCTGAAACATTCCGAATCTAAATACATCATAGTTTCCGGGGCAAGATTGAAAAAAATAAGAAGTATCATTCATGACCTTCCCAATATTGAGAAAATTATTGTGTTAGACCCTCAGGACGCATACGATGGTAGAGAAATTTTATTTGATTCCGTATGTACCAAAGGAGATGAGTGGTTGTTGAAAAATGAAGAGAAATTTAAGGAAATATACCAATCGGTGCAGGATGATGATATGGCCAATATCAGCTATACTTCCGGCACAACATCTGACCCAAAAGGCATCATGCTTTCTCACCGTAATTATACGGCCAACGTAGAGCAGGCAATGTCGCTCATTACGATTTCTCCTGATTGGGGAACCCTCATTATTTTACCGTTAGATCATTGTTTCGCTCATGTAGCAGGATTTTATACTTTTATGGCTTATGGAGCAAATGTAGCTACCGTACAGCCGGGAAAAACTCCGATAGAAGCTTTGAAAAATATTCCTTTGAACATCAAAGAATTTAAACCTCATGTGATTATGAGTGTTCCGGCATTGGCGAAGAATTTCCGGAAAAACATTGAGACAGGAATTAAATCTAAAGGCCCTTTGACTGAGAAATTATTCAATCATGCTCTTAAATTGGCTTATTCTTATAATAAAGAAGGATGGAATAAAGGAGGGATAGGGCACAATTGGAAAAAGCTATTGCTTTCTTTGTATGATAAGATACTCTTTTCTAAAATCCGTGAAAATTTCGGAGGTAATTTACAATATTTCATAGGAGGCGGCGCTTTGCTTGACATTGAATTACAACGTTTCTTTTACGCAATAGGTATTCCGATGTATCAAGGATATGGTTTGTCGGAAGCTACTCCGATTATTTCTGCGAATGCCCCTAAACGTCATAAATTAGGTTCTTCGGGGTTCTTGGTAAGTAATTTGGATATCAAAATTTGTGATACAGATGGCAATGAACTTCCTATTGGAGAGAAAGGTGAAATAGTAGTCCGGGGAGAAAATGTAATGCTTGGTTATTGGAAGAATCCTACAGCAACAGCGGAAACTATTAAAAATGGTTGGCTTTATACCGGAGATATGGGATACATGGACAATGACGGATTCCTGTATGTGCTCGGACGTTTCAAAAGTTTATTGATCGGTGGTGATGGGGAAAAATACAGTCCGGAAGGAATTGAAGAAGCTGTAGCAGAAAAAACGAAATATATTGATCAAATCATGTTACATAATAATCAGGACCCTTATACAGTGGCCTTGATTGTTCCGAACAAAGAAAATCTGAAAGCTTATGTAAAACGGATTAATCCGGAAACCGAATGGGAAAGTAAAGAAGCAAAGGATTTAGCTCTCATGAAAATTCAGGAAGTATTCAATAGATATAAATCGGATGGAATTTATGCAGGCTTGTTTCCTGAACGTTGGTTGCCTGCCGCTGTTGCAGTACTTCCGGAACCTTTTACCGAAAACAATCAAATGCTCAATAGTACAATGAAAATGGTTCGGGGTAAAATAGAAGAAATATATAAAGATAGGATTGAATTTTTATATACTTCTCAAGGTAAAAATATTATTAATGAGCAGAATGAGGTTTCTTTGTAAAGAAGGAATAGGAAGTTAGAAGTAATTAAATTAAAAATCATATGGCATTAGAAAAAACATGGAGATGGTTTGGTAAAAAAGATAATATTAAACTGTCTGAATTGAAACAATTCGGAGTGGAAGGAATTGTTACCGCTTTACATCATATTCCTAACGGAGAGGTTTGGCCGGTGGAAGAAATCAATGCGGTGAAAAAAGAAATAGAAAGCTACGGAATGCGATGGAGTGTTGTGGAAAGCTTGCCTGTTTCCGAAGGAATCAAGATGAATGCTCCGGACAGGGAGCGTTTGGTGGAAAATTATAAGATATCGTTAAAGAATCTGGGAGCTTGCGGAATTGATACCGTATGTTACAATTTTATGCCGGTACTAGATTGGGCGCGCACAGATTTACATTATAAAAATGCTAATGGAGCAGAATCAATGTTATTTGATTATCCTGTTTTTGCAGCGTTTGATATACATGTTTTGAAACGTCCGAATGCTACCGCAGATTATCCGGATGATATAGTGAAAGAAGCTGCACTCATAGCTTCCCGGATGACAGAAGAAGAAAAAGATCAGTTGGCACATAATATTATTGTTGTAACACAGGGATTTATTAATGGAACAGTAGGTGATGTGGAAGATTATAAACAAATATTTTTGAGCTATCTGAAACATTACGATCATATTGATAAAAATAAACTCCGCGAACATTTATCGTCTTTTTTGCAAGACATAATTCCAGTGGCTGAAAGTTGTGGAATTAATATGTGTATCCATCCTGATGATCCTCCGTTTCCATTGTTGGGACTTCCTCGAATTGCAGGAACAATAGAAGATTTTGAGTGGATCATGGAACAACAACCGTCTTTATCTAATGGAATTACTTTTTGTACCGGATCTCTTTCAGCGAGACCGGATAATGATATGGTAAATTTCGTAAAACGCTTTGGCGACCGGATACATTTTGTCCATCTTAGAAATACATGCCGTTTGAGTGGAAAAAGTTTCTATGAATCAGGACATTTGGAAGGTTCTGTTGATATGTATGCTGTCTTGAAAGTTTTATTGGAAGAACAACATCGCAGGATGAAAGAAGGAAGAAAAGACATTCGAATGCCTTTCCGTCCGGATCATGGATTAAAAATACTGGATGATTTCAACCGTACAGCCAATCCTGGTTATCCCTTGATTGGAAGAATGAAGGGATTTGCAGAGATTTGTGGACTGGAAATGGGAATAGAAAAGGCAATGGAATAAAAATGTTTGATAGACTTTAATTTACCTTACTTTTGAAAAGAAAAGTATTCAATTTTATTATCATCATAAATTATATAATATGCAAAAAAATTTTGATATTAGTGGAAAGGTTGCAGTAGTAACCGGAGCCGGTGGAGTTTTAGGCGGAAGTATCGCTAGAAGTTTGGTACAAGCCGGAGTAAAAGTAGTAGCTATCGATATTCGCCAGGAAAATTTGGATAACAGAGTGGCAGAACTTTCAGCTTTAGGTGGAGAAGCAATAGGATTAATTGGCAATGTGTTAGATATGAGTAGTCTGGAAAAAACTGCTCAGGCTATTGTAGATAAATGGGGACGTATCGATATGTTAATTAATTGTGCCGGAGGAAATATTCCCGGAGCAACTTTAACAGAAGAACAAACCGTGTTCGACATGAAAATTGAAGATTGGGAAAAAGTAACCAATTTGAATATGAACGGAACCGTATACCCTTGCCTTGCTTTCGGTAAAGTAATGTCTAAACAAGGAAAAGGAAGCATTATCAACATTTCTTCTATGGCAACATATTCTGCAATAACAAGAGTTCCCGGATATTCGGTAGCAAAGACCGGAATCAACATTTTTACCCAATGGATGGCCATGGAAATGGCATTGAAATTCGGAGAAGGTATCCGTGTGAATGCTATTGCTCCAGGGTTTTTTATCGGGGATCAAAATCGTGCCGTACTTATTAATCCTGATGGAAGTTATACAGAAAGAAGTAAAAAAGTACTGGCTAAAACTCCAATGAAACGTTTTGGGGATATTTCCGAGTTAAACGGTGCAGTTCAATTTTTATGCTCAGATTCTGCAAGTTTTATCACTGGAGCTATATTACCAATTGATGGAGGATTCAGTTCTTTCAGTGGAGTTTAGTAAGATGTTTTATCTTAAATGATTAAATTGCTGAACATGTAAAAAGCGTAACGGAGCCGTTACGCTTTTTTTAATTATATTTTACATCAAACTCGTGTTAAATTGAATACCATTTATTTTTTTTCTGAATCTACAAAATGGGTATTGCCGTTTGATTGAAAAATTATCTCATCTTGCATTTTTGTTACAGATGTAATTATGTTATTAGCTTTGTGTATCATTGAGAAGTCGAAAGAATCGAGGTATATCTGAGTTGTTTTTTCGGATTCATGTCCCAATCCCCTGCTTATTACAGCTACCGGTATTCCTTTTGCCCTTGCAATGCTGGCCCATGTATGCCTTGACACATAAGTTGTCAGCGGGATATTTGTTTCCGTCAGTTTACAAAGTATCTTGAGTGATGTGTTCTGTTTTCTGATTGCACAAGCATAGTGCTTTCTGGTGGCATTGGGAGGAAGGATAGGCAACAGGAATTCAGATTTTTCGCAGAAAATCCTGTATCTGTCTATTATTTTCATGATGTGTGGAGTTGCTGAAATTTCGAGTCTTTGTCCAGTTTTCTTCCTGATATATGAAATGGTTTTTGATTCCCTGCAAAAGTCTTCTTTTTTTAGGAATGCGAGGTCTATGAAAGATATTCCCCTGAGAAAAAAGCTCATCAGGAACATATCCCTTGCAAAACCGATTGAAAGACTTTTTCTTTCTTTTTTCTTGGGAAAGGAGTAATTCAAATCCAATTTTATGATTGCATCAATGGTTTCTTGTTTTACTGCTCTTTTTCTGGTTTTTGCTACCCCTGTAAATGTATCTGAAAAAAGTTCTGCGTTTTTACTTTCGAGTATTCCTTTTTTGAACGCCTTGTTGTATATTGCCCTTGTGTTCCTCATGTAGAATGAAATGGTATTTTGGGAATTACCTTTTTTCTCCATGAATTTCTGGTATTCAAATAGCATTTTTGGAGAGAGGTCTTGTACCGGTATGTCATTTCCGTTGTTGAATAAGATTATATTCCTGGCTGCCGACCTGTATGCTTCAGCCAATCTGTTTTTTCCGGCACTTTCCATTTCATCTGCGATTTCCTTGGCGAATGAAGTGAAAGGAATAATTTCGTATTTTCTCCGATAGATGTTTATTGCATCTTCTATGGAACATCCGACAGTTTTTTCCCTGTATGCAATTTTAGCTTTAAGTTCCCTCAAGTCTTCTTCCAATGCAATTATAATTTCCCTGAGATCTTCATCTCTTTTATCGGATTTGTTCGCGAGGATAATCCTGAATTTTTTTTTATCCCATTCTTCCGGGAATATTTTGTATGGAGTTGTAATTGACTTCACGATTCTGTTTTTAATTAATCTGAAGCAGATGCTCCCTTGTTTTCCTTGTATGGAAGAGGAGCGGAACTTTAGAGATACCGATAATTGAGTCATAATATTATAGTGTTAAAAGGTTAATACACCTGAGAAACAAGTACTCTAATCCACAGCTAATAAGATTTTTAGCATATTAATATATTAAAATTATAAGTGCATATATACTCATAATTAACTATGTCAGCTAATTATGTGTGTAGCTTTATGTGTATGTTATTTGTATGTATGTGTCCAATTTTTATTATCTTATCCGAACAATATCCTAAAAGCCTCTTCGACCTTTTTTACCTCTTTAACTTTGATTTTAAGTTTCTTATTGTCGAAACTTGTTAAATTATTTTGAGGAATAATGATTTGGCTGAATCCTAATTTTTCAGCTTCCAGTATTCTTTGCTCTAAACGGTTTACGGGACGTATTTCTCCTGAAAGGCCAACTTCTCCACACATGCAAATGCCAAATTCTACTGCAATATCCAAAGAAGAGGACAGTACGGCACTGATAACGGCTAAGTCCATAGCCGGATCATTTACTTTTAGTCCTCCGGCAATATTGAGAAAAACATCTTTTTGTGTCAATTTGAATCCGGCTCTTTTTTCGAGTACAGCCAAAAGCATATTCATCCTCCTGATGTCAAAACCAGTGGCACTTCTTTGAGGAGTTCCGTATGCTGCAGTGCTAACTAATGCCTGTGTTTCTATTAAAAAAGGCCGTATCCCTTCAATTGAAGCGGCTACCGTTACTCCGCTCAAACCTTCGTGATTTTGTGTTAATAATAATTCCGAAGGATTATTTACTTCCCTCAGCCCATTTCTGTACATTTCATAAATCCCCAATTCGGAAGCGCTTCCAAACCGGTTTTTAATATTACGAAGAATGCGGTACATATAATGTTGGTCGCCTTCGAATTGTAATACGGTATCAACAATATGCTCCAGTACTTTAGGCCCGGCAATATTTCCCTCTTTATTGATGTGTCCGATGAGAAATACCGGAGTTCCGGTTTCTTTTGCAAACTTTAATAAGGAAGCGGAACATTCCCTTACTTGGGTAACACTTCCGGGGGAAGATTCTACTGCTTCGGTGAATATCGTTTGGATAGAATCAATAATAAGTAAATCCGGTTGGATATTTTTGATATGAACAAATATTTGTTCAAGAGACGTTTCGCAAACGATGTAACAATTGGTATTTTCTTTATTTAAACGCTCAGCCCTGATTTTCAGTTGTTTGGCACTTTCTTCTCCTGAAACATATAAGATTTTATGTTCTTTTAGATTTAAAACCGTTTGTAGAACCAGTGTAGATTTCCCGATTCCGGGCTCACCTCCGATAAGAATTAAAGAACCAGGGACAAGTCCACCTCCCAATACGCGGTTTAATTCTTCATCTTTCATATTGATCCGGATTTCTTCTCCGGTATCAATTTCGTGCAATAATAAAGGTTTGGACTTGGAATGTTCATCATTTGAATATGATCGTTGAGGGGTAGGATTTTTGAGAACAATTTCTTCTACATAAGTATTCCATTCTCCGCATGAAGGACATTTACCTATCCATTTAGGAGATTCTGCTCCACAATAAGAGCAAATGTAAACAGATTTTGTTTTTGCCATGCCGCAAAAATAGTATTTTTTACCTAAAAAAAGAGATGTAACTTCAAAAAATGTCTTACCTTTGCTCTCTCATTAAAGAAACTATGGAATTAGATAGATTGACGGCGATATCACCCGTTGATGGACGGTATCGTGAAAAAACAAAATCTTTATCCGCTTATTTTTCGGAATACGCTTTGATAAAATACCGTGTATTAGTAGAAATCGAATATTTTATTGCTTTATGTGAATTGCCACTTCCTCAACTTAAAGGGATTGAAAACTTATCTGTTTTTGAATCTTTGAGGAATATTTATCGGAATTTTTCGGAGTCAGATGCGCAAAAGGTTAAAGATATTGAGCAAGTCACCAATCATGATGTAAAAGCTGTAGAATACTACCTTAAGGCTAAGTTTGATGAATTAGGTTTATCCGAATATAAAGAGTTTATTCATTTCGGATTAACTTCTCAAGATATCAATAATACATCCGTTCCGCTTTCCATTAAAGAAGCTTTGCAAAATGATTATTATCCATTGTTGCAACAATTAATAGATGTTCTCAAAGCTTATGCCACAGAATGGAAAGATATTTCTATGTTGGCAAAGACCCATGGACAACCGGCTTCTCCTACACGTTTGGGAAAAGAAATTATGGTTTTTGAAAGTCGTCTGGAAACCCAATTGAATATATTGAAAGCAATACCTCTATCTGCAAAATTTGGTGGAGCTACAGGAAATTATAATGCGCATAAAGTGGCTTATCCCCAATTTGATTGGAAAACTTTTGGAAATAATTTCGTCAATGGAAAATTAGGTTTACAAAGAGAAGAATGGACTACCCAGATTTCCAATTATGATAACTTGGCAGCTTTGTTTGATGCCCTTAAGCGTATCAATACTATTTTGATTGATATGAATCGTGATTTTTGGCAATATATCTCCATGGAGTACTTCAAACAAAAAATCAAAGCCGGAGAGGTAGGATCTTCTGCCATGCCTCATAAAGTAAATCCGATAGATTTTGAAAATGCTGAAGGAAATCTAGGGATATCCAATGCTATTTTGGAGCATTTGGCTTCTAAATTACCTGTTTCAAGGTTACAACGGGATTTGACAGATTCTACAGTATTGAGAAATGTAGGAATGCC
>JAVBMM010000088.1:0-18477 GCA_031552425.1 Bacteroidales bacterium
AATATAATGCTGCATCTTATAAAACAGAAGAAAATGCAGTAGTAGAAGATCTTTTGAAAAAACTTCCGGGAGTAGAGGTCGATTCTGAAGGAAAAATTACTGTCGGAGGAAAAGAAATCAAAAAAATATTAGTAGACGGAAAAGAATTCTTTTCAGATGACCCTAAAGTTGCTTCTAAGAATTTACCTGTTAATATGATTGAGAAGTTACAAGTGCTTGATCAAAAATCCGATATGGCTAAATTAACCGGATTTGAAGATGGAGAAGAGCAAACAGTCATTAACCTGACCATAAAACCCGGAATGAAAAAAGGAACGGTAGGAAATGTAGCTGCAGGGATTGGTCATGACGTGGAATCCGGAGGAGATCTTCGTTATGAAATAACGGGAATGGTTAATCAAATGAATAATAGTGACCGCTATACTTTGATGTTTAGTGGAAATAATACGAATAACATGGGAGCTTCTGATTTAGGAGGAAGCCGCTTCGGTGGTATGCGTGGGATGAGGCGAGGAGGATCTGCAGGTATCAATACCTCTGAAATGCTTGCCTTTAACTTGAATAAAGATTTTTCAAAAAAATTGACATTGAACGGAGACATAAACTATAACGGATCTGACCGTGATGTGAAAAGGGTTACAAACCGGACTACCAACTATATGAATAGAAGGGACGGATCTATGCAATCTTTGATTGAACGTACGGCAAGTAGTGTCAATGATGTTTCTGATAATTTGGGGATTAACATGCGCTTGGAATGGAAACCTAACGAAAATAATACCTTTATTTTTCGTCCTAATTTTAGTTACAACAAAAGTAGTAGTAGGGAAAATCAAGATTTTCTCAGCATGAATGGATTGAATGGTGATACTATATCAAAAGGGCCTTCTCACTCATATAACGAAGGATCCGGTTATGGTTTTGGAGGAACTTTCGAATATGCTCATCAGTTCAATAAAGCAGGACGGGTGTTTAGCGTTAGTTTGACCGGAAACTATAGAGACAGCTATTCTCAGGAAACTTATAGTTGGGAGCGCCTTAATTATGAGGATGGAATATATATGTCCGATAGAGATACTTCAGTGGTTCAACGTTCTGAAAATGATGATGATACTAAAAGTTTCCGGTTTTACACTTCGTATGTGGAACCTTTAGGTAGAAATTATTTTCTCCAATTTGCGTACCGTATCAGCCGTTCAGATACTAAAAGTATCAATAGTACTTATGATTTGGAGATGGGAGGAACAGGTGCTATTGGGAGAGATACGGCAACTTTGAATCCTTCTCAAAGCCGTAGTACAATCAGAAGATCGATAGAACAACGTTTTAGTTTGAATTTCAAATCAATGCGTGAGAAATATAATTATACCATCGGGTTGAACATAGATCCTACGGTTTCGACTAATAAAACGGTACAGCCTTATATTTCTGACCAAACAACAGTTATAACTGAATTTTTACCGGAATCTTTTCATGATCGGCTGCCTAATATTTCGGGAGATTCTTTGATTTCCAACATCGAAAGAAATGTAGTGAATTTTTCTCCAAATATTAATTTCAATTATAATTTCGGAGAAAGAACCAATCTTCGGGTGGATTATTCTGGAACAACTACACAGCCTACTGCTAATCAATTAAGAGATTATACTGATTATAGTAATCCGCAAAATCTAGTAACGGGAAATCCTAATTTGGATCCAGGTTATCAAAATGAATTATCTGTTCGTTTCGATAAATTTATACCTGCTACACAGTTGTTTTATAATTTTCGTTTGAGGGGAAATCTATCTATGAATGATGTAGGAAGTAAGGTGTTTATCGATTCAACCGGTGTCAGGAATACTACTTACGCCAATATCAATGGCAATTGGGATATTAATTTCTTAGGGATGTTTAATACTCCTCTGAAAAATAAAAAATTCAGTATCAGTAATTTCTTAAACCTTTCTTATCGTAATCAACGTGGATATACAAACGATGTGTTGAATACCATGAGAACATTTTCATTGCGAGATCGTGTACGTCTCAATTATCGTTCAGATTTGTTTGATGTAGGAACAAGCGTTTCCCTTACATATTCCAATTCTATCAACGAAATCCAACCTGATAAAAATCAACGCACTTATGATATGGATGTAATGGGATATACTACCTGGTATTTACCTCATAAATTTTCTATTGGCACCGATATTACTTGGGGAGGAAAACGGGGTTATTCCGATGGATTCAATAAAGATGAAACTATTTGGAATGCTTCGGTAACCAAACAATTATTCAGTAAAAAAGTTGGTACAGGTTCGTTGCGGTTAAAAATATATGACATTTTACAAGACAGGAAAAGTATCTCTCGTTCTGTGGGTACGGATTATATACAAGATACAGAATCTAATATACTACAAAGTTTCTTTATGTGTAGCTTTATTTATCGTTTCAATATCTTCCCATCAGGAAGTAGCGCTAAAAAAGAAGACTTTGAACCCTCCAGGGAACAACGTTATCGTGAACGTGGCGGTGGTGGAGGCGGAAGATATCGGGATCGTTCGTTTTAAGGGTCGCTTTGCGAGTTCCGGATTTGCGTTTCTTCCGATAATTTTTTAATTTAGCCCAAAATCTTTTTAGCATGGAATTTTCGGACATATTACGTATTATATTTCAAGTGCTGTATCTTATTACCGCTCTCGGAATTGTTTTTGTAGTTGTGTCTGAAAATAGAAATCCCATTAAAACCATTTCCTGGGCATTACTTCTCATTTTTGTTCCTATCCTGGGAATCATTATTTATTATTTTTTTGGACAAGATAATCGTAAACAGAGAATAATCTCTCGGAGGATGTATAAAAACATCAAAAAACAAGTACCGGGAACTTTTTCTTTTGATATGAAAAATACGGTAAATCCAGATTATCGTGTTTTAGTCAATTTATTAAATAAAAATAATGATTCTTCTTTGTTTGATGGAAATGAAGTAGCTATTTATACCAATGGAAGAGATAAATTAGAAGCTTTATATAAAGATATAGAACAAGCCAAAGAATATATTCATTTACAATATTATATTTTTCTGGATGATGAGACCGGAACGAGTTTCAAGAATTTATTGATTAAAAAAGCTTCTCAAGGAGTATCTGTCCGTGTATTGTATGATGAAGTGGGAAATTGGAAAGTCCGGAAAGATTTTTATGAAGAAATGAGTCGTGCCGGTATACAGATTGGAGGATATTTTAAAGTTCGTTTCCCATTACTTACCAGTCGTGTAAATTATCGTAATCATCGGAAAATTGTGGTTATTGATGGGAAAATAGGCTATATTGGAGGGATGAACATAGCCGACAGATACCTAAAAGGGCCACAATGGGGAGGTGTCTGGAGAGATACACATATCAGGATAGAAGGTAGAGCCGTATATGGGTTGCAATTTTCTTTTTTGTCGGATTGGCGTGTTGCCGGAGGTGAAATGCACACTTCTCCGAAATATTATCCTGAAATGCCTTCTTATAATAAAAATTTAATGCAGATAGCTGTTGGCGGCCCAATTGGGCAATGGAGAAATTTATTGCAAGCAACTATTCGAATTATTGGAAGCGCTAATCGTTATGTTTACATCCAAACGCCCTATTTCTTACCTACGGAAGGTATTGCTCAATCTTTGCAATCTGCAGCGTTAGGAGGTGTAGATGTCCGGTTAATGATTCCTGAAATTTCTGATACTAAATCAGCTCATTATGCCACTCGGTCTTATCTGGAAGAAATGATACAATCGGGGGTACGGGTATATTTTTATAAGGCAGGCTTTTTGCATGCTAAGTTACTATTATCGGATGATTATGTAACGGTAGTCGGCTCAGCTAATATGGATTTTCGCAGTTTTGAGCATAATTTTGAAGTAAATGCATATATTTACGATGAAGAAACCGCAAAAAAAATGAAAAAGATTTTTTTTCATGACCAACGTTCCTCTCACAGGCTAACTTTGAAAGAATGGCGATCTCGCTCTCGAAAAGAAAAAATGTTGGAATCTTTTATGCGTTTGTTTTCTCCTCTGTTGTAAATAAAGAGAAGTTTACTGAACCATAAATCCTCTTTTGAATAAAACCAGGGAGATGAGAAAAATCATATTCTTTAGGATGTTCCATCACGAAGATACCATCTTGATTAAGCATTTTTTTAGAAAAGATGATTTCAGGGACAGAAGTTAACTCTTTTAAAGCATAAGGAGGATCTGCAAAAATAAAATCAAAAGTCTGCCGGCAATTCTCCATATATTTGAATGCATCGCCGTTTAGCGGGAATAAAGCATTTGTTTTCAATTCTTGTTTTACTTTGCAGATAAAATGATAATGTAACCTGTTTTTTTCTACACAGATCACTTCCTTGCATCCACGTGAAACTAATTCAAAACCAATACTTCCTGTTCCTGAAAATAAATCCAGGGCAACCGCATTTTCTAAATCTATCCAATTGGAGATCACGTTAAAAAGGTTTTCTTTGGCAAAATCTGTTGTTGGACGTGCTTCAAAGTTTTTTGGAATGGAGAAACGCCTACTTTTATATATTCCGCTTATAATTCGCATAACGACAAACTTGATTGGTCAAAGGGAACATTGCTTATGTTTATGCCGAAAAAATGATGTTCGGGAACAATATTAAAAGGAACTATGAGCTTGATATAGTCTTTTAGAATGTTCATCAGTAAATCTCTTTGTTCTGGTTTTCCCGTAATAATGGCAGTATCTTTTAATTGATTTAACTTTAAGTGTTTCCAGATGAAAAGAATATAATAAATCATATCCTCTGTGCTTTTACAAGAATAACTGTTTGCTAGAATTAATTCGTCTAGAGAAAAACACAAAATATCTAAGGAATCTTTTTGAACGTTGATTATCAATTTATTGTTATTTCCCATACGTCCCCGGTTGTAAAAAAAACTAATTAGGGAAGAAGTGTGGTGTGTAAATTGCGGGTTGCTTAACGAACGGTGAAGAAATTCATGCATTTCATTATCCATTTCATAGATAATATGTAATTCCGGACGTTGCAATTGTTGGCTAAGGATCTTTCCTTTTCGTTGAGAAAAATTAAAATCAAAAATCGTTTCTTTGTCTTTTTCTTCATATATCACCGAAGGAATAAAAGTATAAGAAAGCGAATGGGATATTACATGCAATTTTTTGTATGGAAATGCCAAGAAATCGTTATCAAAGAAAAAATCTTTGAAATTAGCGATGTCAGAAATCTTTTTGTTATATATTACTTCTTGGAAAAAATAAGAACCATCTGTTAATGGGTCATATAATGCAAAAGAACAACTTCCCGCATTCAGCCGGATGCTTAAAACATATTTTTCAGAACGGTCTAAATTGAAAATATCAGGAATTTTGAAACGCATCTAAAGTAATAATTTGATGCAAATATAAATAAAAAAATGGGTTTGTATTCCGGGTATCTAAAATATAAGTGTCAAAAGTGTAATTGTACAAAATACTATATATACTAAAACACTATATGTTGTTACATTTTATTTTTAACTTTGCTGCTGTATTTTTTGCCGTAATAGCTCAGTTGGTAGAGCAATTCATTCGTAATGAATAGGTCGCCGGTTCGAGTCCGGCTTACGGCTCTTGAATATCAGACAGTTATAGAGATATGACTGTCTTTTTTGTTTTAAAAATATTGATAGTTTTTGATAATTTCGTATATTTTTTTTAGCTTTGTAAAAATTCTAATACAGATAGAATTCTAAATTCAGAACTGTTAATCTCTAAAATATTATACAGGTATGAAACAACAAAATTCACTCAAATTATTATTCGCAACAATATGTTTATTGTTTGGAATTAATACCCATGCAACGGTCTATTATGTAAAAGTTAATGGTACAGGAAACGGAACTTCTTGGACATACGCTGCCGGAAATATCCAGGATATAATTGATAAAGCGGAATCAGGAGATGAAGTTTGGGTCGCCAAAGGAACCTATTATCCTACATTGGAAATGGAAGCAGGAGATGCACGTTCAAAAACATTTTTAATGAAAGAAGAGGTTTATTTATATGGTGGTTTTGCAGGAGATGAAGCAAATATTGACCAAAGGGCTAAATATGATAGAGATGGAAATGGAACTATTGAAGCCTGGGAATTTACTAATGAGACAATTTTAAGTGGCGACATTGATGGAGTTGAAGATGTTTGGACAAAAGTTACAAACTCAAACGGAACATGGAATTGGAAAGTTACAGGAAATGAAAACAATTGCTATCATATTGTGACTGCTTCATTTCCCTCTAAAATTGACGGTTTTTCTGTGGCAGGAGGTAATGCAAGTGGGACTAAAGATACAGACAAATGTGGCGGCGGAATATATATATTTACTACTACTAGTTCCATCACCTCTGTAATTAATTGTACTGTATATAATAATAGTGCTGTAAGTAATGGTGGCGGAATATTTACTTCTACTTCTAATACTTCTGTGACCAATTGCACTGTACGTGATAATAGTGCAGGAATTGATGGTGGCGGGATATATTCTACTTCTACTACTTCTATTGTTTATTTTACTTTAGTAGCTAATAGTACAGTACATAATAATAGTGCTGGAAGCTTTGGTGGTGGGATATGTGATTATTCTCCTCGTATTTCTTCTCATGTTTCTTCTATTTCTATAACTAATAGTACTGTATATAATAACAGTGCTGGAATTGATGGTGGTGGAATATCTTCTATGTCTGTTTCTGCTGTTTATTCTATTTCTGTAACTAATAGTATTGTATATAATAATAATGCAGGAGAAGATGCTATAGGAGGAATATCTTGCTTCTCTCTAGCTTCTTCCTATCCTGTTATAATAAATAATTGTACTGTATGTAATAACCAGGGGAGAGATATTCATGGGGGTA
Source organism: Bacteroidales bacterium (assembly GCA_031552425.1). GTDB lineage: Bacteria > Bacteroidota > Bacteroidia > Bacteroidales > Azobacteroidaceae > JAISFI01. The sequence goes on from JAVBMM010000088.1 coordinate 6,897, forward strand.
GAACGAGTTGTGCCACAACTGCTAATTTATCGGAATTTATTAATCCGACTAGCTTTGTCGGATGCGCTACTACAGAAAATGAACTTTCGGAACTTTTAAATGCAGATTGGAGATTAAAAGAAAATTCAAGTTTGATAAATGCAGGATTAAGTACATTGTCCGGAGAAGATATAATGGGAAACCCAAGGGTCCAATATGGAGTAATAGATAGAGGGGCGTATGAATATACTCCACCATTGAAGGCAATACCTTTTATTGAAGATTTTAATTCATGTAATGATTTTGGAGCAAGTGCTTATTTCTGGAATAGCTATGATTTAAAGTGGAAAATTGAAAATCAAAAGGCTGTTTTTAGTTATACAAATAATCCGGACCTAAATAATTATTCCCTACCTTTATTTTCATATAGATTAGATGCCACTCAAAAACAAGATGTCGTATTGAAATATAATATGAATTATGGAGGAGTTGCTATAAGTACTTTAGAACAATTATCTATAGAAGTTTCAACAGATAATGGAAATATATGGACTGCAATTAAAGCATTTACCAATAGTAATGGAAATATTGCCAATCAAACATATCAACATGATATAAGCAGTCAAGTTGCAGGGAAAATATTTTACATCCGATTCCTTGCACATGGTCAGAATTCCAATAACATTGAAAAATGGGAAATTGACAATGTTATTGTAAAATCATCTACAGATTCAGATCCTTTACCAAGTGGAATAAATGACGTTAAACCGGATTATTTGAAATATTTTGTTCGCAATGGATATTTAATACTTCAAGAAATTGAATCAGGCTCTGTTGTTCAATTGTTCGATATAAATGGAAAGTTACGAAGCAACATATCATTTTCTGAGACAGAAGCGAAAATATCACTTCCACAAAAAGGAATTTATCTATTAAAACTTCAATCACGAGATAAAACGATAACGAAGAAAATAGTTTGGTAATTATCAAAGAAAAAACGGCAAGTGTAAATCATTTGCCGTTTTAGTATAGAGAGAATTAAAATTATTATTAACATTGAACGCTTGTGTTCTCAAATGTGTTACCCAAAATGAATGTACAAAACGCAACTATTGAGGTTGTTTGTTACAAGTACAAACCTCTTAAAAAAACAAAGAATTACCAATTAAATTAAAAATTACAAAGAACAGAAAAAGAACTTACTTGAACATCGGAATCTCAGTAAAAGAAGAACATTGGGATTTTGAAAAGAATCAACCAAAGAAAAACTGTCCTAATAAAGAAGAAATTCAACGAGTTATTTTAGAGAGAACAAGGGAGTATCAGGAACAAATTTGGGAATATAAAGTCACAAATAAAGAATTTACAACTACTACCCTAGTCGAAAAGGTAAGCAATCCGATAAACGCAAAGACAGTAAAAGCTGTATTTGATTTATACATATAGCGATTAATGGTAGCCAATCGCCTACGATATACCCACATGTATAAAACAACCCTCAATTCTTTATTGAGATTCAATGGACATTTGGATATTTATTCTCTGAAATTGATGTGGCTTGGTTAAAACGCTATGAAGCGTTTATGCAAAGTGAAAAACTAGCAATGAATACTTTGGAAACTCGCTTTGTGAGATTACGAACTGTTTTCAATTACAAAATCCACTGGAATTTCCATCTTGTTTTTCCATGAAAATTCCCGCAAAATTTCCTTTGCTCTCATTTGTGAGTAACTTTCAGCGAGTTTAAATAACCCCTTTTTATTCGGCCATTTTGGAAAACAATAAGTATATTTGCATATCGTAATATATGGGCGGGGATAGTTATACCCCAAATTTCTAAAACTACGTTTAAACCTAAAAATAGAAAAATATGAAAACGAAATTACTGATATTGTTTAGTATGGTGATTTTATCAACCAATACTTTCTCACAAACATATGAGTTAGAGAGCGTATTTGAAGATAAAAAGAATGAGACATATCTGTCTTATTGGGATGAAATCGAAAAAACAAGTGAAAATTCTTCCCAAATCTTTTCATTATGGGGTTATCAGAAATATGACGAATCATCATGGTTGGTAGCTTACGAAGTTGAGTATTTCAAAGGGGATGCTGTGAATATGCTCCATTTTTTAGAAGCTGTCGCAGTCTTCTCTGATAAATACGAAAATAAGGATAAAGTAGTAACTTTTATTTCCGGGGTAAAAATCAAGTCGATAAAACAAGGGTCATTAAAATACACGATGGCATTTGATCCTGAAAATAAGGTCTGTTGCTTTTTTACGTCAAAACAATGGGGTAATATTCGTGATAAATTTATTGCCTTTTGCCTTGAAAAGAATATTGATATAAGATAGAATTATTTAATAAATCAGATGTTAAAAAGAACGGCGAGTGTGAGAATCATTTGCCGTTTTTAGTATAGAGAGAATTGAAATTATTATTAACAACACAACTTGTTTAAACCAAGAGTTAAACCGAAAATTACAATGATTGTAACACTTAAAAAGAATATGCGACTTTTCCCTTAAGAAATTTATAAAAAGAAAGTTATCGTTTATTTTAAGAGAAATTTGTTATACTGTAGCTTACTCAGAAAGTCTTTGGATTAACTATTCAATTTTTTTCTTGCATAAGAAAGCAAATTTTTTGGAGAGACACTATATTGTGCCTTGCAAAAAGTACCGAAGTGTGCATAATTAGCAAAATGATATTTATCGGCAATTGCTTTTAACGGAAGCTTGTTTTCTACAACCTCTTCCAATATAGATTCTACTTTTTTACATGTAATCCACTTGTAAGGAGATTCGTTGAAATATTTTTTAAATTTCTTAACAAATCCGGAAGTTGATAAATTATTCATAGCGGCTAATTCCACTACATTGCGGGCATTTTTCCAGTTTTTCATCACAAAAATCCGAAAGGGCATACCTTCTCTCGTAACCGTATGTAAAAAGGAAGCTAGTTCTTCTTTGGAATAAGAAGAGAATATTAAATAAAAAAGTTCTTGTCTTTTAAGTTTGTATAGTTCTCTGGCAGGTATTCCTTGTTCTAAATAAGATTCTAGTAAATTTAAATACTTCGATAGTATCCGGTTTAATTCTAAAGTCTTGAGTCCTTTATCTTCTTCCCTTTTTTTATCAGATTCAAGATCATTCTCCATAGATTGTATTCGGGGTATTATTTCTACAGAGAAATGGCATAATATCGCTTGGCTCTCTTCTAATGTTTTACTTCGGTAAGTACTACCGGGAGGTATTATAAACATTTCTCCAGACTTAACTATCTTTTTGAATCCATCCACTACAACTTCTAGTTTGCCATATTCAAGCATGACAAGAATAGCTTCTCCAATAACTTCTCTGGAACGTTCATTTCCGGGGAGGGCGTAACTTATCTCCCAAACTCCATCAAAAGGAGATATAATGCTCCAGCTTTCCGGTAATTTATCTTTTTTTACTTGTTCCATAAAATGTATAACGTATATTGTTACTATAGTTATGTCAAAAAATGACTTTTTATTCTCCTTTATTACTTTTTAAATAGCTATTTTTTAAAATTGATTAGCATATTTAGAAAATAACACTTTGTTTGAAAAAATATTTCAATAAAATATTCTTAAATGTAACTTTTCATTTTTTCAATCTTCACTTTAATCTATTAAAAAAATGGGAAAACTTCGTTTCTCATTCGAAATTCTAATTCTGCCTTTTTGTGTTTAAATAACTTTTTACACTGACAAATAGAACCATTAACATATTCAAACCTTCCTTTCTTGTAATCAAAATGTTTATGGACAAATTTTGTGCCAGAACATCGGGCTCTCAAAGGCATTATTATTCATTTTTTATAAAGTAAAATAATCAAAGAAGATTTTTTATTTAATATTGTAAAGTCTTTTATTGATGGTGTTTTAGATATACATTTATCAATATGTATTTTAATCTTTTTTACTAGTAGATAGGAAGGGTTAATGTATTGAGAATAAAGACTTATATATTGATGTATTTTTGAAACCTTTTATTTAGGCGAGCTGTAAATTCATGATTTTTAAGTCCCCAATCCGGAGCTATAAGTAATTCTTTTGGAGATTGGGAGACAAACCGTTCAATCACAAACTCAGGATTTAGTCGTTTGATAAATGCTGCAACAAGATCAATATATTCATCTACATCGAAAAGATGAAACCATTCAGGACGTTCTGCAAATTGTATTGCCATCTTGGTGTGTTTAATTAATTGTAGTTGATGTAGTTTGATTGTGGTGAGTGGTAATTGAGAAATATTGTCTGCATGAGATAAAATTGTTTCAAGAGATTCTTTCGGTAATCCAAGAATTAGGTGAGCACCTACCATTATTCCTCTTTCAGCTGTTTTGCGTATGGCAATTTTAGTATCTTCGTAAGTATGTCCACGGTTGATGAAGAGTAAAGTATCATCATTTGTTGATTCTACGCCATATTCGACTAAAATAAATGTCTTTTTAGACAGATCTTCTAAATAATCCAGCAAAAGATCATCTACACAATCAGGCCTTGTACCAATAATCAATCCAACTACTGAAGGATGTGCAAGTGCTTCTTCGTATTTCTTTTTTAAATCAGATAAATCTCCATGAGTATTGGTATAGGCTTGAAAATAAGCTAAATATTTCATTTCCGGATATTTGTGGGAAAAGAAACGGATACCTTCTTCCAATTGCTCTGTTATTGTTTGATCGGTATGGCAATAGTCCGGACTAAAAGTTTGGTTGTTGCAATACGTACATCCTCCGAAACCTTTTGTTCCGTCTCGGTTCGGGCAAGTAAATCCTGCATGAATGGAAATCTTTTGCACTTTGAATGGAAAATGCAATTGAAGAAAAGAACCAAAATCTTTATAGGGTTTCATCTTGCAAAATTAAACAAAAAATCGAATGCTCACTACGTTTGGTGTTCGACTGTTAGGCAATTTGTTAGGTTTTTTTGAGCTGTTAGGGTCGCTGTTGCTTTGCCAGGAGTAATGCCACAAGTAAGCATAGTTTTGAGATATTTCTTATCTTTGTATTCTAAAATCATGATATATGAAACAATTATTTTTTCTTACAATCGCATTGTTTATTTGCGGATTATCTACCCAAACTGTATTTGGAATAGAATTGAAGGATATAGCAGATAATAAATTCAGAGAAAAAACCATCATGGAAGATATACAACCTTATCCTGATGGAGAACATTATACCATGTTGAATGAATCCCGGACGGCCATTGTAAAATATTCATACAAAACAGGTCAATCGGTGGAAACTCTATTTGATATTAAAAAAGCAAGGGAATGTAAAATAGAATCGATTGATGGGTATATGATCAGTAACACCGGATTCAGAATTATTGTCTGGAATAATACAGAGCAAATTTATCGTTACTCATGGAAAGCCGATCTGTATGATTATGACGTGAGGAGAAATTTGATTAAACCATTGTCTGACCAACCGGGAAAGTTGATGTTGCCAACTTTTTCTCCTGACGGGAGAATGTGCTCTTTTGTCCGGGATAATAATATTTGGTTGAAGAAATTTGATTTTGATACGGAATCTCAAGTGACGAAAGATGGTTCTTTGAACCAAATCCGTAATGGATTCAGCGATTGGGTATATGAAGAAGAATTCATGATAGTCAATCGTATGGCTTGGTCTCCTGACAGTAAATTATTGGCTTTTGTCAAATCAGATGAATCTCAGGTTAAAACATTTACATTTCAAACATTTGATGGATCTTTATATCCCGGATTTGAACAATATAAATATCCGAAAGCAGGAGAAAAAAATGTTGTGGTAAGTGTCCACGTCTATAATGTAGATACAAAAGATATCAAACAGATCAATTTACCTGTAAATGGAGAAGTATATATTCCTCGTATAACTTTTACCACACATCAGGATCAATTGGCAATTATGTGTTTGAATAGGCAACAAAATATTTTTTCGATGTATTATGCAAATCCTAAATCAACGATTTGCAAATTGATTTTACAAGAAGAAAGTACGACTTATATTGATTCTGAATGGTTGAATGCCATCCAATTTACTGAAACTCATTTTACTTATGTAAGTGAATCGAACGGATATGCTCATGTGTATTTATATGGATTAATAGGAACTCCTAAAAAACAAATTACTTCCGGAAGTTGGGATGTTACTGCATTGTATGGTATTGATCCGCAAGATCAAACTATATATTATGAATCTGCAGAAGAAAGTGCGTTACACCGTGCGGTATATAAAATAGACGCTAAAGGAAAAAAGATAAAATTATCCCGCCAAACAGGATTCAATAATGCTTCTTTCAGTGCAAATTACAATTATTTTATAAATAGTTATTCCAATGTTACTACTCCAAGCAAAACTTCCGTTTATGATTCAGGAGGTAAAGAATTACTAGTGTTAGAAAATAATGAAGATTTGAAATCGACCTTGTCTAAATCAGGAATTTTGTCTAAAGAGTTTATTCAAATTCCGGCTTCCGACGGAACGGCATTGAATGCATGGATGATAAAACCTATAAACTTCAATGCTTCAAAAAAATATCCGGTATTGATGACACAATATAGTGGTCCCAATTCTCAAAAAGTACTTGATAAATATGAATTAGGATGGGAATATTACCTGGCTGAGAAAGGATTTGTTGTAGTATGTGTAGATGGAAGGGGAACCGGCGGACGTGGAGAGTATTTCAGGAAATGTACTTATATGAGATTAGGAATATTGGAATCCGACGATCAAATTCAGGCTGCGCGTTATTTGTCCGGTTTGTCTTATGTGGATAGTAAACGTATTGCTATTTGGGGTTGGAGTTATGGAGGAACTATAGCATTAATGTCTGCCAGCCGTGGAAATGGAATCTTTCAATCAGCTATTGCCATTGCTCCTGTGACGGATTGGCGTTTTTATGATACCATTTATGCAGAAAGATATATGCGTACTCCGAATGAAAATTTTAATGGATATAATGAATCATCCTTATTTACCTATATCCCTCAATTACAATCTAACATATTGCTGGTTCACGGGACTTCAGATGATAATATTCATTTTCAGAATGCCATGTATTATTCAGGAGCTTTGGTGGATGAAGGAAAACAATTTGACATGCAAATCTATTCCGGTAAGAATCATCATATTTCAGATTATCAAACGCGATTGCATTTATTTTCTACTTGTTATAGGTTTTTACAAGAAAATTAATCATTGTGAATCAACATCGTATTCCTAAACCGTCTTGGCTCAAAATTCGCTTGGGAAGTGAAAATCGTTTTTCCGAAACAGGAGAAATAATTTCTTCCCATGGCCTACATACCATTTGTCAAAGCGGACGCTGTCCTAATAAAGGAGAGTGTTGGGAGAAAGGAACCTCCACTTTTATGATCGGTGGAGATATTTGTACCCGTTCTTGTAAATTTTGTAATACGAAAACAGGGAAGCCTCTTCCATTGATATCCGATGAACCTCAAAAAGTAGCCGATTCTGTCTGGCAAATGAAATTGAAACATGCGGTGATTACTTCAGTGGACAGGGATGATCTGCCTGATTTGGCCGCAAGCCATTGGGCAGAGGTGATTGCCACCGTAAAAAAAGTCAATCCCGAAATTACGATGGAAGTATTGATTCCGGATTTTCAAGGAAAAAAAGATTTAATAACGATTGTCCTTCAAACTTTTCCGGATATTATTTCACATAACATGGAAACCGTACGTAGATTAACACCTTTGGTACGAAGTAGAGCGAAATACGATACCAGTTTGGACGTGCTGAAGCATATATCCGATTCCGGTCTTCTTGCCAAATCAGGATTGATGTTAGGTTTAGGAGAAACTCAGGAAGAAGTGGAAAAAACCCTGGAAGATATATATAATACAGGATGTAAATTGCTTTCTATCGGGCAATATTTGCAACCTTCTTCAAAAAATCTTCCTGTAGTAGAATATGTAACTCCGGATAAATTTGATTATTATAAAGAACTTGCATTATGTATGGGATATAAGCATGTGGAAAGTGCTCCGTTGGTGAGGACTTCTTATGGATCTTCCGGATTCCTTAACAAGAAATAATTCCGAGGTTCAAAAGTTGTAACATAAATTTGATAGTCCGTTCTTCGTAATTTTCTTCCTCTTGAGTTTTTTCGGATAATTTGTCAAGTATTTCCTGCACACTCTTTTTTCCATCAATCAAAGACCAAACCAAGGTGCCATTTGGATCTAATTTAATGCGAACTTCATTTTTTTTACCAAACAAAAAAAGTTTAGCCATCCATTGCTTATTAAAACGGGGAGTAGTAAGTATGGCTAGTTCATTTTCAACAATGGTTCCGATTTTGAAAGATGGAACCGGAACCATGTCTAAAAAATTTCTTTCTTTTTTCACTTCTTTAATTGTTTGGTCGGGATTTTGATTAAGAAAAATCCAATAATAATTAATATTGCCAATCCGGTTGAATACAATGGTTTTTCAATACCTAATAACTTGTCGAAACTAAAATTATATATCGCACAAGCTGCGATGACCAATCCCATTAAAGCTTCTCCGGCAATTAATCCGGAGGACATTAAAACTCCGGTATTTTCGATAGAAGATAGTTGGCTTTCGTCATATTTTTTGTTTTTGATATATAGTTGTAAAATTCCCTTAATCAATCCGCCAACAAAAATAGCGCACACTGTTCCGAAAGGTAAGTACATTCCTACGAAGATCAACATGGGACTTTTTACTTGCATCAATATGAATGCGATCCCCATAATCATTCCTGCAATAATCAGTGCCCACGACATATTTCCTCCTACAATTCCTTGAGATAAAGCTGCCATTAGTCCGGCTTGGGGGGCAGAGAGTTCTTTACTTCCGAAACCACCTTCGTATCCTTTAAGCAATCCTAAATTAATATCTCCTTGGTTTAAAATAATTAGCACTCCAAACATAGTGAAAGAAGCTATTATTGCTCCCATTAAATCGCTTAATTGCATTTTCCAGGGAGTTCCACCTAAAATGTACCCGGCCTTAAGGTCTTGGAACATATCTCCGGCAACTGCTGCAGCAACACAAATAATCGCAGAAACTGCAAGTACAGTGGCAACACCTCCCATAGTCTCATCTACACCTAAAGCAACCATAATTAAGGAAGTGACAACTAAAGCTGTTAAGGTCAATCCGCTGATAGGATTATTACTTGATCCGATTATTCCGACTAAATAACCAGAAACAGCACAAAAGAAAAAGGCAAGTACTACCACAATTATTGCAACTGCCAACGCAATTAAAAATGAAGTATGAAATACAAGTAATGTAATAAAAAAAGACATGAGTGCAGCAATGGCAATACCAATTAATATCCAAGCAGTGTTCAAGTCCTTATCAGTTCTTTCTACTTCGAGATTTATCCCTGCAGATGCTTTTTTCAGGTCACCAACAGAACGTTTAAGTCCGGTAAATAGACTGTTTCTCATGTTGTACAGCGTATAACATGCAGCAACAAGCATACCTCCGATGGCGATGATACGTACGATTTCTTTCCAAATATTATTGGCTGCAGAAAGCCATGCTTTGGAAGATGCTTCGGATAAGTTATTAATATCTACTGTGGTTCCAGCAATGCTTTGTACATAGTCTGTTCCGGTAAGCATTAGAAACATGGGTACCATTAATCCCCATGCTAAAACAGAACCTGCAAAATTCAATGAGGCTAATCTTGGTCCGATGATGTATCCTACTCCTATGTATGCAGGACTGATATTAGGTCCTTCCAAGACAAATCCAGCTTTGGAAAGTATACTTCCTTTTAATCCGAATACACCGGCTTTGATAAAAGCGATAGATCCGGTAGCGAAAAGTTGTAGTTCTCCGGCAATTTTCACCAAGGCGCCTACAATCATTCCTCCGAACAGAAATTTTGAACCACCTCCACCGTTTTTACCTGTTTTATGTATTTCTGCGGCAGCAACACTTTCCGGAAAAGGAAGGTCTTTGTCTTCTACCATTACTCGTCGTAACAGAGCAACTATCAAAACCCCAAGAATACTGCCTGTTAGTAAAATGAATGATGCAATCAGGTAAATTTTAAAAGAACCGAAGTCACTTTTATCCCATATTCCTGTGATATAAAATGCCGGGAGAGTGAATATGGCTCCTGCAGCAACAGATTCGCCCACAGATCCTGCTGTACGCGTTATGTTTTCTTCTAAAATGGTTCCTTTGAAAAGTTTTAATAAGGCCATTCCAATTACAGCAGCAGGATAAGTAGCAGCTATGGTCATTCCCGCTTTTAGCCCTAAATAGGCATTTGCTGCTCCAAGTACAACGGACAATATTAATCCAATGAGCAGTGCCCGCAATGTAAGTTCTTTCATTTGTGTTCCTGAAGAGACAAAAGGAACAAATTTTTTGTTTTCCATGATAATCAAGGATATAAAGTTAGGTAAGTGACTTCTGACAAGATTTAAATCTTGTCAGAAGTCACTGGTGTTTTTTTTTTAAGCTTTTCTTGCACTACCTAAAACGTTTACAACTTTGTGTTTGTAAAGTTTTTTCAGGTTATCCCGAGCAGGTCCTAAATATTTTCTCGGATCGAATTCTGCTGGTTGTAAGGCGAATACTTCTCGTACAGCGGCAGTCATCGCCAATCTTCCGTCAGAGTCGATATTGATTTTACATACAGCAGAAGAGGCAGCTCTGCGTAATTGTTCTTCCGGAATGCCAATAGCATTTTTTAATGCACCTCCATATTTGTTAATTATTGCCACTTGATCTTGGGGAACAGAAGATGCTCCATGCAGAACAATAGGAAATCCGGGTATTCTTTTTTCTATTTCTTCTAAAATATCAAAACGCAATGGAGGAGGAACTAAAGTGCCATTTTCATCCCGTGTACATTGTTCGGGTGTAAATTTATTTGCTCCATGCGAAGTCCCAATAGAAATGGCTAAAGAATCTACTCCTGTTTTTGTTACAAAATCTTCTACTTCTTCCGGACGGGTATAAGTATGATGTTCCGCAGAAACCTCATCTTCAACACCTGCCAATACGCCTAGTTCTCCTTCTACAGTAACATCGTGTGCATGAGCATAATCTACTACTTTACGAGTCAAAGCTATATTGTCTTCATAACTAAGGTGTGAACCGTCGATCATCACAGATGAAAATCCCATATCGATACAACTTTTACACAATTCGAAAGTATCCCCATGATCTAAATGTAATACGATAGGAATGTTATAACCTAACTCTTTTGCATATTCAACGGCTCCCTGAGCCATATAACGCAGAAGTGTTTGATTGGCGTATTTGCGTGCGCCGCTTGACACTTGAAGTATTACAGGGGATTTTTCTTCAACACAAGCTTGGATGATTGCTTGTAATTGCTCCATGTTATTGAAATTAAAAGCAGGAATAGCGTACTTCCCCTCAAATGCTTTTTTGAAGATCTCTTTGCTGTTTACGAGACCTAATTCTTTGTAACTGACCATTTGTTATTGTTTTTAGGATGATATAGTAAAATGTTATACAAAGGTAGTAATAAAAGGTATTAATAATAAATGAATCTGTTTTTTTTCAGAAAAATTTTTTTATTTCAAGACAAA
>JAVBMM010000187.1:0-15779 GCA_031552425.1 Bacteroidales bacterium
TTACAATATCATCTTTGTAACCTAAGTTGGCAACATCCTCTTTCAATATAATTTGCATAATTCTGTTCCTCCTTTTAATTATTTCATTAAATCGGTTACATAAGGAAGCAATGCCAAATGGCGTGCTCTTTTAACGGCTTGAGCCACTCTTTTTTGGAATTTCAAAGAAGTTCCAGTAATTCTACGAGGAAGTATTTTTCCTTGTTCATTCAAAAACTTCTTCAAAAACTCAGGATCTTTGTAATCGATATACTTGATGCCACTTTTTTTGAAACGGCAATATTTTTTCTTTTTAACATCTACCGATACGGGAGTTAAGTAACGAATTTCAGGATTGTTATTTGCTGCCATAATTTAATTCTCCTTTACAGTTTCTTTGGTTTGTTGTTTTTTGTTTCTTCTCTTTACAGCATATTCCGCAGCAAATTTATCCTGACGGAAGGTAAGGAAACGAATCACTCTTTCATCACGGCGAAAGTTCACTTCCAATTTAGCTATCACTGAAGGATCTGCCTTAAACTCTAGCAATTGATAAAATCCTGTGGATTTTTTTTGGATCGGGTATGCCAATTTGCGCAAACCCCAATTTTCTTCATTCACAATTTCAGCGCCTTCCTCTACAAGTAAAGCTTTGAATTTGTCTACCGCTTCCTTCATCTGAACATCAGATAAAACGGGAGTTAAAATGAAAACGGCTTCATAATTGTTCATAAATAAACCTTTAATTAATAGATTTGTAATACTTTTTATAAATCGAGCGGCAAAGGTAATTATTATTTTTAAAAAATCAACTATCTTTGTCGTTCTTTTATCAACTGATTAAACGAAATTACGATGTCGAAAGAAAATTATTCTACACTGCCCTACAAAGTGGCAGATATCCATTTGGCAGACTTCGGCCGCAAAGAAATTGAAATTGCTGAGTATGAAATGCCAGGGCTGATGGCAATCCGGAAGAAATATGCCGGGCAACAACCTTTGAAAGGGGCTAGAATCACAGGTTCTCTCCACATGACCATTCAAACAGCTGTTTTAATCGAAACATTAGTAGCGCTCGGCGCAGATGTACGTTGGGCAAGTTGTAATATTTTTTCCACACAAGACCATGCTGCAGCAGCTATTGCTAAAGCAGGAGTTCCTGTCTTTGCATGGAAAGGTGAAAGCCTCGAAGAATATTGGTGGTGTACAGAACAAGCTTTATCCTTTCCCAACGGAGAAGGCCCAAACTTGATTGTTGATGATGGAGGAGACGCTACGCTCCTAATTCATTGGGGATATAAAGCAGAAAAAGATCCATCTTCCATTGAGAGGAAAGGAAGTAATCACGAAGAACAAGTTATCTTAGATACACTTCGGCATATATTGAAAGAAGACAGTACTCGTTGGCAACGCACTGTTAAAAGCTTAAAAGGAGTTTCGGAAGAAACAACAACAGGTGTGCATCGCCTCTATCAAATGATGGAAAAAGGAGAATTATTGATACCTGCTATCAATGTGAATGATTCAGTGACAAAATCCAAATTCGACAACCTCTATGGATGTAGAGAATCTTTAGCTGACGGAATTAAACGAGCCACAGATGTGATGATCGCAGGAAAAGTAGTAGTAGTTCTCGGTTATGGTGACGTTGGAAAAGGATGTGCTCGTTCAATGGCATCATATGGGGCAAGAGTAATCATTACAGAAATAGATCCTATTTGCGCTTTACAAGCTGCCATGGAAGGATTCCGCGTGACTACAATGGAAGAAGCTGTAAAAGAAGGAAATATCTTTGTAACTACTACCGGAAACCGTGACGTTATCTCCATTGACCATCTAAGGCAAATGAAAGACCAAGCTATAGTTTGTAATATCGGGCATTTTGATAATGAAATACAAGTAGACAAGCTGGTTAATTTTCCTGGAATCAAATATACTAATATCAAACCTCAAGTAGATAAATATACATTTCCTACTGGTAATTCGGTATTCCTCCTTGCTGAAGGACGTCTGGTAAATTTAGGTTGTGCAACAGGACACCCATCGTTTGTAATGAGTAATTCTTTCACCAATCAGACTTTGGCACAAATCGATTTATGGACTAAAAAATATGAAATTGGTGTTTATCGTTTGCCTAAATATTTGGATGAAGAGGTAGCTCGTTTGCATTTGGAAAATATAGGGGTAAAACTTACAAAATTAACAGTTGAACAAGCTGATTATTTAGGAGTAAAACCTGAAGGTCCTTATAAACCGGAACATTACAGGTATTAAGACACTTCTGTTAATAACACAAAAAAATCTTGTTTTTTAATTAATAATGTGTATCTTGTGCCAAATTAACAATTTGTTACTTGATATATTATTATAATGGAAAAAGAAAAAATTCACCTGGAATATGTATTTGAAAAAGTTTCAAAAAATATTCTTTGGAATCACTTAACAACTCCTACTGGTCTCTCAGATTGGTTTGCCGATGACGTATCCGTTAATGGGAGTAATATTTTTATTTTTTCTTGGAATAAAGCGACACAAGAAGCAGAATGTCTTTCATCCAGCCATTTATCCTATATTCGTTTTAAATGGCTGGATGATGAAGATGATACATACTATTTTGAATTCCGGATACATACTGTAGAACTTACCGGAGACACCGCCTTGGAAATTACAGACTTCGTAGAACCTGACGAAAAAAAAGAAACTATCAATCTCTGGGACTCTCAAATCAAGATATTAAGAAGGACGCTGGGTATCTAATTGTTCCCTTGTTTTTTTTCTCTAAAATTGAGAGATTTCCTCCGGCAATAACTATCTTTGTTCCCTCAAACCGGAATCAGGGATATTCATGTTACGTATAAAAAGGCTGTATACATTTATTCTACAAACATTCTTACCCTTGTTTTTTATGACATTCGGTATTTGTTTGTTTGTAATTCTCATGCAGTTTTTGTGGAAATACATTGACGAAATGGTTGGTAAAGGCCTAGAAGTCTCCCTGCTAATAGAAATGTTTTTCTATGCAGCTTTGTCTTTAGTTCCTATGGCTCTTCCCTTATCTATTTTATTAGCCTCTTTGATGACTTTTGGAAATTTAGGTGAAAGCTTCGAATTAACTGCCATCAAAGCATCCGGAGTTTCGTTGTTACGTACCATGAAACCTATTATCATTGCTATTGCCTTGATAGCTGTAGGGGCTTACTTTTTTCAAAATAACGTACTGCCAGTTTCTCAGGTAAAACTCTGGACTCTAATGAGTTCTATGAGACAAAAATCTCCAGAACTAGATATTCCGGAAGGAAGTTTTTATAAAGAAATCCCTGGATATAACTTGTATGTCAAGAAAAAAGATAAAGTCACAGGGGTGATGCATGACTTGATGATTTATGATTTTTCTAAAGGGTTCGAAAATGCCACTGTTATTGTTTCCGACTCTGGAAAATTAAAGATGTCCGCCGACAAGAGAAATCTCGTACTCACACTTTATCATGGAGAATCTTTTGAAAATTTTAAAGAACAAGAATCAAACAGAAAAGATAAAAACATTGCGTATCGCCGTGAAACTTTTGATCTAAAAGAAGTTCTCATAGAATTTGATTCAAACTTCAATATGATGGACGAATCTGTGATGCAAAGCCAATATATCGGAAAAAACAGAAAGGAATTAAAACAATACATAGATTCTATGACTACATTAACGGACAGTATCAATAGAAATTATGCTATTAATTTCAGAGAACATTCCTACATGCAGCATTCAAAAAATATAACAAGACATTCCAAACAGGATATTTCAGAACATAAAACCTACAAATCAAATGGATTTGAAAACTATTTAGACTCTTTACAATTACCCAATCAGATATCAATCGTTACCGATGCAAGAAATAAAGTAGAAATTATAAAAAATGACTATTCTTACAGGGCCTTTTTACAAAATGAACAACTAATTAATATCAGGAAACACCAAATGGAATTGAACAGAAAATATACCCTGTCATTTGCATGTCTGATATTCCTATTCATCGGTGCTCCACTGGGAGCTATCATTCGAAAAGGAGGATTAGGAATGCCGGTGGTAATTTCCGTTTTTTTGTTTATCTTTTATTATATCATAGATACTTTTGGTGTTAAAATGGCTCGGCAAGGCATTTGGTATGTTTGGCAAGGAATGTGGTTAAGTTCCATGATTTTATTCCCTCTGGGAGTATTTTTGACATACAAAGCAATCAATGATTCTATTATTTTCAATCCGGATACATATATCAATACATTTCGCCGTATTTTCGGGAAAAGAGATACCAGAGATTATGCTTTGAAAGAAATCATCATGGAATATCCAGACTACCCAAAATGCCTGAATGAATTGGAAGATTTGGATAATTTGTGTTTGGAATATTTGCAGCAAAACCAAAAAATGCCAAATTATATTGATTTCTGGAAGATCGATTTCAATCAACCTGAATTAAAAGAACTAGTGAAATTTCAAGAACATTTAATTGAGGAATTACGTAATTCCGATAAAAATATAATTGTGGGTAAATTAATGGATTATCCCATTATTACGATTACTCATTCAGAATTTCTCAATAACAAGACCATCAAAAAAGCATGTGCTATCTTCTTTCCTTTAGGATTATGTTTCTACGTGATCGGAATGCATAAAAGAAACAAAAGAATGGAAGATATGCATATCACCAGAAAAGTGAATGAAGGACTAAGACAAGAAATAGAAAAAATAATCATTTGAAAACGATGAACAATTATAAATTAAACACAATAGAAGAAGCAATTGAAGATTTTCGAGAAGGAAAGTTTTTGATTGTTGTAGATGATGAAGATAGAGAAAATGAAGGAGATTTTATTGTCGCAGCAGAAAAAGTCACTCCGGAAAAGATCAACTTCATGATGACTTATGGACGGGGATTACTTTGTGCACCGATTACAGAAGACAGGTGTGAAGAGTTAGAACTCTCTATGCAAGCCGTAAGCAATACTTCTATTTATGAAACTCCTTTTACCGTTACCGTAGATAAAATCGGCGGCGGATGTACTACTGGAGTTTCTATGTACGATCGAGCAGAAACTATCAAAGCACTTGCTAATCCTGCCACAAAAATTACAGATTTGGCGCGTCCTGGGCATGTTTCTCCCTTGAGGGCGCGTAATAAAGGAGTCCTTCGAAGGGCAGGGCATACTGAAGCAACTGTAGATTTAGCTCGCTTAGCCGGATTATACCCAGCAGGTGCATTGATCGAAATCATTAAAGAAGACGGAACCATGGCAAGGTTACCGGATTTAATGGAAGTGTCGAAAAAATTTGGCATTAAAATTATCTCCATTCGAGATTTGATAGCTTATCGCCTGGAAACTGAATCTTTAATAGAAAGAGGAGAAGATGTAAAAATGCCTACCCAATATGGCTTTTTTAATCTGATTCCTTTCAGGCAAATATCCAATGGACAAGAACATATCGCTTTAATCAAAGGTAATTGGGATCCGAATGAACCGGTGCTCGTTAGAGTACACTCTTCTTGTGCCACCGGAGATATTTTTGGTTCCATGAGGTGTGAATGTGGTGAACAACTCCATAAGTCGATGGAAATGATAGAGAAAGAAGGTAAAGGAGCTGTCATTTATTTAAATCAGGAAGGCAGAGGTATTGGATTGATGGATAAAATGAAAGCATATAAATTACAGGAACAAGGTTTAGACACCGTTGATGCTAATATTCATTTGGGATATAAACCCGACGAACGAGATTATGGTGTCGGAGCACAAATACTTCGTTCGATAGGTATTCATAAAATGAGATTGATTACGAATAATCCTGTCAAACGCATCGGATTAGAAGCATACGGATTGGAAATTGTGGAAAATATCCCTATAGAAATTACTCCAAATCCATACAATGAATTTTATATGAAAACTAAAAAAAATAAGATGGGACACAACCTCTCTTTTTAATTCATTCATTTTGTTATCGTTCTCGAAAAATAATATTACTTTTGCAATCAAACTATAATATCAACTATCAAAATAATATTTTTATGTCTCAAGTTTCAGCACGTTTGGCAAGTTTGTCTCCTTCTGAGACATTAGCCATGTCACAAAAGAGTAATGAACTGAAAGCGCAAGGAATTGATGTGATCAATTTAAGCGTGGGGGAACCAGATTTTTTCACTCCTGATCACATTAAAGCTGCTGCAGAACAAGCTATTAAAGACAATTACTCTTTTTATTCTCCCGTTCCGGGTTATCCGGCATTACGTAATGCCATAGTCTCCAAATTGAAAAAAGAAAATGGTTTGGACTATAAACCGGAACAAATTGTCTGCTCAAACGGAGCGAAACAATCAGTATGTAATGTTATTATGTGTATCATCGGCAAAGGAGACGAAGTAATCGTTCCGGCTCCTTATTGGGTGAGTTATGTAGAAATGGTGAAATTAGCCGAAGGAACTAATGTTGTAGTAGAAGCAGGAATCGACAACGATTTCAAAATCACGCCAGCTCAATTGGAAGCAGCAATTACTCCCAAAACAAAAGCAATCATCCTCTGCTCTCCTTCTAATCCTACCGGAAGCGTTTATACTAAAAACGAACTGAAAGGCTTGGCGGATGTATTGGCTAAACATCCTAACATTATTATTATTTCCGATGAAATTTATGAGCACATCAATTACATAGGGAAACATGAAAGTATTGCACAATTTGAAAATGTACGCGACCGTGTTGTCATCGTAAATGGTGTTTCCAAAGCTTATGCAATGACGGGTTGGCGTATAGGATGGATTGCTGCTCCTCAGTGGATCGCTTCTGCTTGCAATAAGCTGCAAGGACAATATACTTCCGGGCCTTGTTCTGTTGCTCAAAAAGCAGCGGAAGTTGCTTATACCGGGAACCAAACCTGTGTAAATGATATGCAACAAGCATTTGAGCGCCGGAAAAATCTAGTGGTTAAATTAGCAAAAGAGATTCCCGGATTAAAAGTAAACGATCCTACAGGTGCTTTTTATATATTTCCTGAAGCTGATTACTATTTCGGTAAAAAAACTCCTGCAGGAAAAGAAATCAAAGATGCCGGAGAATTAGCGATGTATCTATTAGAAGAAGGACATGTTGCCGCTGTAGGTGGAGCTGCATTCGGAGCCCCCAAATGTATCCGTTTTTCTTATGCAACTTCTGATGAAAATTTGAAAGAAGCATTCAAACGAGTAAAAATTGCTTTAGAGAAATTGAACTAATTACAAGTTTTTTCAAAAATACAGTAAAGCCTGTTTTAATTCTTTCAAATTAAACAGGCTTTATTTTTTGCTATTACATTACTTAATTCCTGATATCATCCATTTCGGAAATATTATTCAAAATCGCATATACAGCTAAACCCGCCAACGACCGGATACCCGTTTTTTCAATAATATTTTTTCTATGGGTAATTACAGTATGAGGACTTATCGTTAATTTATCAGCAACCTCTTTGTTAGAAAATCCTTGAATCAATAATTTTAACACTTCTTTTTCTCGATCCGTAAGTTTTCCATTAGAAGATGTCATTGTATTGTATCGAAGAGCATGAAGATTTTTTAATTTATTAATAATTGTTTCTTCTTGGTCTGTAACATAAATTACATCATCGAAAAGATCTATCACATCTTTATGGCAATAGTGACTTATCAAACCAACCATTATCACATGAGAATCAAATTGATGTTTAACCTTTAATTTCTCTGGATTATCTATCATTAACTCCGGATTAATAATTACTAAATCCGGATTATTACCTTTTAATACAAGGGGACAAGCATCTACAAAATCCGCACTCGCCACCCGTTGAAATAAATGATGAGTACGCAGAATAGATATTAATCCTTCCGTAATGATTTTAGATTTCTCAACTACGAGAATTTGCTTGAACATTTTGGATTTATTTTAAAAAGCATTTCAAAAGTAGATAAAAAACAATGTAATTTCCTCATTTTTTTGTGTCGATTATCTTTTTATCACTATTAATAGTGATTCTTTTTTAAAAAAATACTCATAAATTGGGATATACTTAAGAAGTAACACACTATACCTTTGTCATAATTTATAATTATTTTAATCGTATGAAAACAATAGGTATTTTTTATGGTTCATCCACAGGAAACACGCAAGATGCAGCTAAGATAATCGCACAAAAGCTAGGAACAGAAAATGTATTCGATGTTGGCAACGTTTCTACCGATCAATTAGCAAAATATGATGTACTTATTTTTGGTTCTTCTACATGGGGTATAGGAGATTTACAGGATGATTGGGAAGGATTTATCAGTCAAGTTAAAGCACAAAACTTATCCGGAAAAATCGTAGCTGTATTCGGTTGCGGAGACTCTTCTTCTTATGCTGATTCTTTTTGTGATGCAATCGGGATAATTGCCAAAACGGCAAATGCCGCAGGTGCAGAAATCATTGGCAAAGTAGATACTTCCAATTATTCTTATGATGATTCTCAAGCTGTTGAAAATGGAAAGTTTTTAGGATTGGCTTTAGACATTGAGAACGAAGATGACAAAACTAATTCTCGTATCAATGCTTGGATAGAACAACTGAAAAGGGAAGCAAAGTTATGATGAATAATGTATCAATGAGAAAACTATATGCTAATGAATAGGCAAACTCGTTGGCACATTAACTATTAAACTAAAAATACATAGTATCCAAAATTATATTACTTTTGCCGAAATTGATTTTTTGACACAAGTATTATGAACTGGTTCTTTTTAATTTTAGGAGGTTTTTTTGAAGTTGCTTTTACTTTTTGCTTAGGGAAAACAAAAGAGTCCGATGGTTATGAATTAATTTTATGGTATATCGGTTTCTTAATTACAGTTTGTATCAGTATGCTTTTATTAATCAAAGCGACTCAAAGCCTCCCTCTTGGGACAGCATATGCTGTTTGGACAGGGATCGGTGCAATCGGAACTGTATTAATTGGTATCTTTGTATTTAAAGACCCTGTAAGCTTCTGGCGTATATTTTTTATTTCCAGCCTTATTATTTCAATCATAGGACTGAAAGTTGTATCGCATTAATTCAATTAATTTTATACCCCCTCAGAAATTCTTCGGAAGACATTCTTCTTTTTCCAGCTTGTTGAATGGAAAGTAATCTTACAAAACCATCTTGACATGCAACATCAATGAAGTTTTTCAAGTCTGTCCTAACACTTCCCGGAGAAAAAGAATGTTTTTCAAATAAAGTTTCTGTTTCAAAAATCTTCAGATTGATCTTATTCTCTCCTTGTAAACTTATTTCCGACCATGCTGTCGGATAAGGACTTAATCCTCTGATAAAATTATATATTTCTTCAACTGTTTGTGCCCAATCTACTTGGCATGTATTTTTAAATATCTTAGGAGCAGTTTTTAACTCATCATCAGAAGAAATATATTCTTTTTGAGGGATTGGATTACATGTCCCATCTAAAATAGCATCTACTGTACGCAATACCAACAAAGCTCCCAAATTCATCAATTTATCGTGAATAGTCCCAGCATTATCCGTTCTCTTAATTGCAATTTTCTCTTGAAAAATTATTTTTCCCGTATCAATTTCGTGCGTAAGAAAGAAAGTTGTGACTCCGGTCTCTTTTTCTCCATTAATAATTGCCCAGTTAATAGGAGCTGCTCCTCTGTAACGAGGGAGTAAGGAAGCATGTAAATTAAACGTTCCTAAACGGGGCATGTTCCAAACAACTTCCGGAAGCATTCTAAACGCAACAACTATCTGTAAGTCAGCATTCCATGATTTCAGAGCATTTAAAAACTCTGGATCTTTCAATTTATCAGGTTGAAGCAATGGTAAGCCCTGCTCCAATGCATATTGTTTAACAGGAGAATATTGAATCTTTTGTCCACGTCCGGCAGGTTTATCTGGCATAGTGACAATACCTACCACATTATATTGATGTTTCACTAATATTTTCAGACTTTCCACGGCAAAGTCGGGAGTTCCCATGTATACTATTCTCAACGCATTTTTTTCCATTTTATTCCTCCGAAAAATTATCCAACAATACCTCCCTGTACGAATTAAATATTTTAGATTTGGAAACAAAGCCACAATATTTACCAGCATCATCGATAACCGGCAAATTCCAAGCTTTAGTATCATCAAAAATCTGCATTATTTTTTCCATCGGCATATTGATATTGATTTTGGCCGGAGGAGAAACCATAAATTTCTTAACATGAAACCTGTCATACAACTCCGGACGAAACATAATATTACGTATATCATCTAAAAGAACAACTCCTTGAAGAATTTTGTTTTGATCTATCACCGGAAATACATTCCTCTTAGAACGCGTAATTGTTTTAACCATATCTCCCAATGTCATATCAGGAAAAACAACCTCAAAGTCTTTTTCTATAACCGTATCTACATTTAACAACGTAAGTACGGCTTTATCTTTATGATGAGTCAATAATTCTCCTTTTTTTGCCAAACGCATAGCATAAATACTATGAGGTTCAAAGGCGATAATAGTTAAATAAGAACTGATAGAAACAATCATCAATGGAAGAAACAAATCGTATCCTCCGGTTAACTCGGCAATCAAAAAAACTCCTGTCAAAGGAGCATGCATTACTCCCGCCATCATTCCCGCCATACCCATTAATGCAAAATTCTCTTGAGGGAGATACCCTCCTATTTCCATGTAGTTAAAAATATATGAAAAAGAAAATCCCACAATACATCCGAGGAATAAAGACGGAGCAAAAATTCCCCCGCATCCACCTCCCCCATTTGTAGCAGCTGTAGCAAATACTTTCAATAATAATATCAATCCAAGGAAGAGAATAAATCCCCAAAACTCATCTTTCACACCATAAAAAAGGCTTCCATCAGCCCAATGTTCATATTTTCCTGAGAGAAGTGTTCCTATTGTATCATATCCTTCTCCGTATAATGGAGGAAGAATAAAAATCAACAAACTCAACGTAATTCCTCCTAACAAGAATTTTCCCCAATAACTTTTTACTTTCCGAAATACACCTTCTGCAGCTTGCATTCCACGGGTAAAATAAAGAGAAGAAAGTCCACAAACAATACCCAGCATCAGCACATAAGGTATCCGGTGCATAGAAAATTCTTCCGTTTGTGTAAATTCAAACATGGCGTTAGTTCCCGTAAAAATATAAGAAACTGTTGCCGCTGTTACAGAAGTAATCAACAAAGGAAGTACTGAAGCCATTGTTAAATCTAACATCAATACTTCAATTGTAAATATCAAACCGGCAATAGGAGCTTTAAAGATTCCGGATATGGCTCCGGCAGCACCACACCCAACCAACAACATCAAAGTTTTTTGTTCCATCTTGAAAAATCTTCCAAGATTGGAACCGATAGCAGCACCTGTCAACACAATAGGAGCCTCAGCTCCTACCGATCCCCCGAAACCAATCGTAAGAGAACTGGCAATCATAGAACTCCAAGTGTTGTGAGGTTTTATACGGCTCTTTCTTTGAGATATAGCGTATAAAATTTTTGTGACCCCATGACTGATATCATCTTTTAAGATATATTTCACAAATAAGCCGGAAAGTAAAATCCCTATTATCGGATAAATCAGATACAAATAATTAGCTTCGCTGGTATGCATATTTTCAGTAAGTAACCGTTGTATTTGATGGATTGTTCCCTTCAGCAACAAAGCCGCTCCTGCAGTAAAAAGTCCTACCAAAAAGCTGATAACGAGTATAAAATGTTTTTCTTTAACATGCTGCTCTCTCCAAGCCAGCATTTTTATATAAAAATTATTCATGTGTTGTGCTCTAATTAAACGCCTTTACCTGTTAAAACGGTTCGTATGGTATAAATCAAAATTTTTATATCCACAACGAGGGACATATTTTCGTAATATATAATATCATACTTTAGTCTTTCTATCATCTCCTGAACAGTAGAAGCGTAGCCATATTTCACCATTCCCCAAGATGTTATTCCCGGCTTTATATTATGCAACAAATAAAACCAAGGGGCTTCCTTTACAATCTGATCAATATAAAACTTTCTCTCCGGACGTGGTCCTACTAAAGACATATCTCCTTTTAAAACATTCCAAAATTGAGGCAATTCATCTAAGCGGTACTTCCTCAAGAAACGTCCAAAATTCGTCACTCTGTCATCATTTTCAAAAGAAAGCAAAGGCCCTTCCAACTCTGCATCTTCGTACATAGTACGAAATTTATAAATCAGAAAAGGCTTTCCCATATATCCGATTCTTTCTTGCTTAAAAAGGATCGAACCTTTAGAATCTAATTTCACCTTTAATGCTAAAAAAGCATATAAAGGACTTAATAATGTCAACACTAATAAAGAAACCAATATATCCGCTGTATGTTTAATATTTTTTGAAGAATCACTTAAATTACACGATGACAAATCAAACAAAGGAACAGCAGTTATAGATTTTGTTCGTATATTACCTGTTAGCATTTTATGATTAGTCAATGGAATTTTAATCGGAAGATTATATTGGTAAAGTGAATATAATATTTTTAATAATTTACCTTCTCCTTTTTCATCTACAGCCACTATCAGTTGAGATATTTGTTTTTCTTCAATTATTAATGACAAATCATATATTTGATCTGAATTCACGTATCCTGCAATATTATACGCAACAGAATCGACCGGTTTTTCCAACAAGCGGGTAACCAAGTTTGCTTGTTCTCCCTTTCCTATCACCAACGTTTGTACCATCCATTTTCGTTTTCGTATTTTTACTGAAGCTACCTGAGTAATAATAAAACGAGGAAAATATGTAAACACAAAAGATAAGAACAGTAAAGCAGAAAATAGTCGATAATAAATGTGAGTTACAGGAGGCAAATCGTTAAGCACAACGCCGAAAAAAATCACTAAAGTTCCCAGTACAGAGATAAAAAAACTTGTCAGAAATTCATCCAAACGGGATTTTCCCCAAACCTGATTATAATATCCTGAATAATAAGACAAAACTATCCATAAAATGGGAATAATGATTTGCCCTTCCACCAAACGGTGATAAAAAATGTAAGAACTCAAATTTGAGAAGCCATAATGATGTGCAATTTCATGGAAACGCACCACATTGAAAACAAACCACATCAAGGATGCGGATACCCAATCCGTAATAACATATTTGATGCGTTGTGTTTCTTTATTCATTCTCTGATTATCTGTACTTGAGAATTTTTTCCCAATTTAATGATACTTGACGGTTTATTTTTTTTTATTTCATCTCTTTTATAATCTACAATATAATCTACAGCCTGTAATATTTTATTATCTATTTCGGAAAAATTCCCAGGGGCTAGCATCCCACTGATATTTGCTGATGTTGAGACCAAAGGCTTTCTTAATTGTTTGCACAATCCTGCGGAAAAAGTTTCCTGAGTAATACGAATACCCACGCTTCCATCGGATGCAATCAAATTCGCTGCTAAATGTCGGGCTCCATCGTATATAATCGTTAATGGTCTTTCAGATAATTCAATTAAATCCAATGCTATTTCCGGAAAATCCTCTACATAATAATTTAATTTGGCCGCCATATCAAGTAGGACAATCAAAGATTTACTGTCCGGACGTTGTTTGATTTTATATATCTTTTCTACTGCTTCAGGATTACAAGCATCACATCCTATTCCCCATATCGTATCGGTAGGGTAAAGAATAACTCCTCCTTGATTAATCACTTCACAAGCCTTTTTTATTTCTTGAAAAATATCCATCTAAAAGTAAAAAACTGTTTAAAAATAAACGCAAAAATACACATTCTTTTTAAAAATGTGAGTATATTCGCAGATGTGTCCGGAAAACACTCTTTACATATCAAATAACTCAAATTTTATGGAAATAGTATCATATAGTATCTTATTTTTATTACTAGTTAATATTGTTCTCGTTATTCTCACCAGAAGACAATCCCAAAACAAAGAAATAGAAAATCAATTCAGCCAACTCGCCAAAGAACTGAGCAGAATTGAAAATTCTACAAAAAACGAAATCTCTCTTAACAGAGAAGAAATCAGAAAATCTCTAAAAGAAAACCGGGAGGAAATAGGTAATCAAATACAACAACTTACCAAATCCAACGAAGAGAAAATAGAACGACTAGTTAGTAAGCAAACAGAGCTAACTTCTTCCGTTGAAATACGTTTTGATAAAATTCGCGAAACGATTGAAGGAAAATTACAAAAACTACAAGATGATAATGCCAAGAAATTGGAAGAAATGCGTATCACAGTCGACGAAAAACTACAATCTTCCGTAGAAAAACGATTCAACGAATCATTCAAAATGATCAGTGAAAGATTAGACCAAGTACACAAGGGTTTAGGTGAAATGCAAAATTTAGCTTCAGGAGTTGGAGATTTGAAAAAAGTACTGACAAACGTAAAAACAAGAGGTACTTTGGGAGAAATTCAATTAGGAAGTATTCTCGAACAAATTCTCTCTCCGGAACAATTTGAAACCAATGCAACTGTAAAAAAGAACACACAAGAAAGAGTTGAATATGCGGTGAAACTTCCTGCCAAAAACAATGATGATACATTTGTATTGTTACCTATTGATTCTAAATTTCCGGTAGAAGATTATCAACGATTACTGGATACATTAGAAAATGCCGTTAATTTATCGCAAAACGAAATGGATATTATTTTCAAGCAATTTGAAAGTGCTGTTAAGAAAAATGCAAAAAATATCCGTGACAAGTACATCAATCCTCCTTTCACCACTGATTTCGCAATTATGTTTGTTCCTACCGAAGGCTTATATGCGGAAATTTTACGCAGGACAGCTCTTTTCGAAACTCTTCAAAGAGATTACCGTGTTACGGTAGTTGGTCCATCCAACTTAGTCGCTTTCTTGAGCAGTTTACAGATGGGATTCAGGACTTTAGCAATAGAAAAACGTTCAAGCGAAGTTTGGGAAATTCTAGGAGCTGTTAAAACAGAATTTGGTAACTTTGGATTAATCCTAGATAAAACAAAAAAGAAATTACAAGAAGCAACTAATGTGATAGACCAAGCGGGAGTACGTTCCAGAGCCATTGAAAAAAGATTACGTACCGTACAAGAATTACCTCAAGAAAACTCTGTTAAAATTTTAGGAGATGCACCAGATACTGAAAACGATGATGACAATTCGGATAATTGAATTTTCTATTAATATCATTCGTCTTTTACACTTCTCCTTCAATATTATTTAAAAAAAATCCGTACCTTTACGGAGTGGATGTTCTTAATTCCTAAAAAATTAGGTATTACATATTATCCGTACTGATAATCAACTTTTTGTAGATTATCTCTTGATTCGATATAAAAAACAATATATATAATGATAAGCAAATGGAATTATCAACCCCCAACACCAGAACAGATACATAAAAGAGACGAATTGGCTACAACGCTCAATTTGACTCCTACTTTATGCCTTTTGTTGGTTCAAAGGGGGATTTCTTCCGTAGAAGATGCCCAAAAATTTCTACGGCCTAATTTAAACAATTTACATGATCCTTTTCTGATGCCGGATATGGCTAAAGCTGTAGCACGCCTCAACCGTGCTTTAGGCAATAAGGAAAGAATCATGATATATGGAGATTATGATGTAGACGGAACTACCGCCGTAGCATTAGTACACAAATTTTTAGAGCAAAACTCCTGGAGTCCGAATTTGGATTACTACATTCCTGATCGTTACGATGAAGGATATGGAATTTCTTACAAAGGAATAGATTATGCTGCGGAAACAGGTGTCAGTCTTATTAT
>JAVBMM010000009.1:0-13849 GCA_031552425.1 Bacteroidales bacterium
GATGAGAAACATCCAAAGTTTGGGTTAATGTGGTTTTGTCAAAAGTAAGCTGGTTCTCAAAAGCTATTTCAGGCTGATACTTCACAGCCTCATCAAAATTATCGCTGACGGTTGAGGTACAGGAAAAAATTAATTTATCTAATTGTATGGTTGCATTGGTATTATTTTCATTTTTCATAAGTTTTAAGGTTAATACTCTTATTATTTATCTCATTATGGTAGTACATAGTACAGTTTGTTTTATTCATAAATAGTTTATATTTTAAAGAAGTTATTGATTGGATATTTTTTATTTTACATTTTCTTATTTTTATGGTTATTTAATGTAGATGCGCAAAAAGATTGCGTATATGTTTTGTTATCTTTGTTCATAGTATATGTTTTTATTAGTACAATTAATATGGAAAATTTTGAAATAAGTTTTGATGATTTATCTAATATTGCTATTCTTTCATTCAAGAATGGTTATCGACTTCATATTGATTCTGTAAAACTTTTTAATTTGGATTCTTATCCATCTGCAACAATGTTATCTATTTTAGCAATGGAAGAATTTGGAAAATATTTCTCTCTATCATCATATGTTTTTTATAGTAGTGTTAATGGAACAAGAAACAAAGGGGAAGAAGAAAAATATTTGAAAATGTTATATCTACACCCCTTTAAACAAAAAGCATGTTTTGGAAGAGATGGATTTGAACCATCATCTCTACTTTACAATTATGTAACATCAAGAAAATTTGAAGATTTAAAACAAAAATCATTGTATGTTGGATTGGTAAGAAACAATGGTAAAATTGATTATAATTCTCCTATATCAAATCCATTTACAATTAAGAAAGAAGATGCTTATAATCAGATTTCTCTTTTAAACAAACTTCTTATTAATGTAGTTGAACTAAATGTAAAAGGTATTATTTCATATGATGAGGATGAAATAAACAAATTCCTTTCAGAAGAACTTTTAAAATCTTTAAATCATATACAAGAAAAAATAGACCTAACACAAATCTAAATCTCCAAGAATTTAATTCGATTTTATTTATTTTCTGCCAAATCAAACATATCAAAACTATGATTTGTTCTTAAGTTTTGAATTCTATGACTCGTCAAAGAATCTATTTGCTTTAGGATTTCATACATTCCATCCTCTTGATAGTGTGATATAAAAATATTCTTGGATTTTCCATTATGAGGCTTCATAAGAGATAAGTCTTGAAAAAAATGTTTAAAATAATGATGGTCTGTCTCTCCTAAAGAATAGCCTATAAAAATAATATTGTTTGTTTTTGATAAAATATTTTCAACATCTATAATTTCATTCCAAAGACAAGTTGATTTTTTAAGAAATATATCGTTTACGTTAATTCTTGCATCATCTTCAACCCCAAAAACAATTTTGTTCTTTTTGGCACTCCCATGTAACTTTAAGACCTCATGACTCAATTTCCTTTGATATAAAATATATTCAATGCTTAATGTATAGTTGAAATTAAAGATTAGTAAATTTTTAAATTTTTCCACTATAAACTCATAGGCTTTAGATGTCTCATCTATGCCCGACATATCTAAACTATTCAGATACTCACAGAGGGTATTACATAATATCTGATACTCTTGTCTAAACACCTTTCTATTGGAATCCTTGCAAATAATGTTGGAATATTCTTTTAACTCATTTTCAATATCTATCCAATTATTCAGTTCATGTTGACTTTTTAGATATAAACAAAGTTGATTATTAGCAGTCAGTAAGTTATTGAATATATCACTTGTTATAAAATCTTGATAACTTGTTTTTAGACCTAAGTTTAAATCAAAACCATTTCCTGTTATTAAGATTGCATCATATTCATTATTAGTCATACTTTGTGTGTTTTAGATTATTTTTCAAATATAGCTATAATACCAATAAGTTAATTATGGATTTGGAATCCATTCCCTTAATTCCCATATTAAATCTAAATCCTGTAAAAATTGGTTCGAGAAAAGAACATCTAAGGGTACTTTAAAAATATCTTAATTTGTTGATTATAAACAGTTAAGATGTTTTTTATTTTTAAAGAAATTGGTTTTTTGTCCGCAAATTGAATTAAGTTGCAAAAAACAGTCGAAAATTTTGTTGATTTTTTACTCCGAAAATATAAGATTGGGATGCAAATTTTGTGATTTCTGGAGAAAATTAGCATTTGTGTAAAGTTGGGAAACGGAAAATACCCCACAAATTTTCATAGGTTTCTCCTTTTTCAACTGTTATACACCTCCTCTGCCGAAAGAATAAACAAAGCAAGACTTTTCGAAAATTTACTCTTTGAGGCACGAAAAGGAAGAAATTTCCGAAAACCGGAGGTTTAGTCTTGATGGTTTATTATTGAGGGGTAAATTTGTATGGCAGATGGAAAAAGAATAATCATAACACATTTCTATAAAAACTCCAATATCGTCCTATTAATTTTATAGTTAGAAACATATCTATATATTTGAGGCGGATGAAAATCAGGGTCAATCTGTCTCAAATTTGCTAATGATATGGGTTCTATTTTCTTAATTTTATGTATTTCTATCCCTATAGCACGTTCTTTGCCTGCATAATATTCATCAAATCTTTCTTTGTCAATTCCTAATGATGTAGCATGCTCTTTCCACATTATGTCAGGCGATTTCTCGATAATTTGTTTTATTACACCAAAGCCTAACACTGATTTAATGGGAGAAGATGCATATATAATAATATAATCCCCAATATTTACATGGGGTTTTATCTTTCGTAATTCAATGTTTTTCTCTTTTTTTACAATTTTATTTGCAAATTCGGGTTTTACCGAAACAAACAAATATTTTTTTATATTATCTGCTTTCACGTATTCCTAATTGATAAATTTGGTTGAAAATGCTGTTGTCTACTTTCACGGGGGAAGCAAAAGTATTTGGAGACCTTCCATGCGAAGTAAATATTTCTCGAATGGATGAAAGATTTATTGATTTTTGAAAGACCTCTGTTCCACTAAAACGTAATGCTCGAATTGGCATTTCAATGTCTTTGTTACATAAATCATAAATATGTCTCCATTCATAAATTCCGTAGTGTTTATTTTTCTGATACAGAATTTTTGGTTTATCTGTCATTACTTCATCTAGATAGGAAGAAGCAATAATGGACTGACTTCTCGAAATTTTCTTATCCATGCTTGCATACCAAAGAATTCTTGCAGGAGCCTTCTCTGTAATGGGTCTTGTACTTCGGTAATATACATTTTCAAAATTCCATATCCTTTTTTCATCAGCTCCAAATAGAGTTGAACCTGAAATATATGAATCAAATAATTGTCCTGCCCAATGAGGCTTGATGGGAATAATGTAGCAGGGAATGTTTAAATCTGAAAATTTTAAAGGAAATAATTTACGTTCAATTTCTACAAGTAATTGAAGCTTTTCTTCTTCCCTAATTGTACTCAGCTGATCTATTAAAGGATGATTATTGAAACGAGTATCAATTTCTGCGATATTTGAGCTAGCAATTATTTTATCAAAAACCATTTTAGTCCAAATACCTAAACTCTTATCAAAACCCATGCGAATTAATATTTCCTCTTGATTCTCCGATAAAAAGGATTCTTTTATTTGTATTTGAGATAGCCCTTTCTTAATAGCCTTATTTATAAAATCCGATACAAGTTGCATGTATAATGTTTGCTTGTGTTCTGTATCTGCTAATCGAATAAATGAGACGATTAGTGCACTCTCACTATACTTATATCCCAAAAAGGAGATAGGATTACTTCCAGCTTTAATAACTTTTATTTTAGAGGTCTGAATATTTGTTGTTTCAGCATATACTATATTTTGAAATGATAGTTTCTTCTCGGAATTGGATTTTGCTAAAAAAGAGTCAATATAAACGTCAAGCTCTGAATTTGATACTTTTGCAATTGTATGAAATGATACGCCTGCAAGCCTTTCTGGAGAGTATTCTTCCTTATTAAGTAGCTCATCTATTTCTAAAACAAATTCCTGAGGGGTAAAGATTTGGATATCAAAATTATTTTCAATTTCAACTCTTTTTTCTAATATTCCTATATCTAAAGTGATAAAATAAGAAGTTTCAGAAACAATGGCTGATGCAAGTTGAGTTCTATCCGATTGGTCGTTTTCTGTAACTCCCGAAATATATTGCTTTAATTCTTCAACTATTCCTTTGCATTTTTCTACATTGAATTTTGCCTCTATAAAATTACTGAGGAAAGCTCTTGTTTTATCTACTCTTTGACTATTTTTATCTCTTGTAATCTCATTTAAAATTTCAGGAGCATAGTAATAGTCTACTTCATCGGCCAACCAATCCGCCAAAAGGGCACGTGGGTCTTGCGATGGTTCTAATTCTTCATTTTCATCTCTTAACTTGATAATAATATTAGCATCTAAGAGCGCTTTAATCTTGAGAGAAGACTGATTGATAACACTGAATAAATCAGGTTTATTAAAGTCGTACCACCAAATATTTAGAAAATTTTCATCAATACTTCGACTACGTTTTTTGTATCTACAAACAAAACCATATCTTTTCCAAACATTATTTGCATAAGTAAAATCGGCTCTACAACTAAGAGAAATACCACTATAACCATATATATTTTCATATTTCTCTCGTAATGTATTTAGTAATAAGGTGGCAATACTTTGTCCTCTAAACTCCTCTTTTACACATAAATGAACAATACTTATTCTATACCTCTTTGAAACCACACGAAACATCAAATAACCAGCTAACTCAGTTCCATTATAGGCAATAATAATACACTTCTTTTGAGCATGTTCAACAAATCCACCTTCAGGCATAAAGCCCAATGTAGATGAATGCTTTTTCCCAAGAGACATTACATCTGGAAAAAGAGTATGTGAAAGTGTTATGTATTCTGTTAGCATGGTTTATTTATTGTTCATTTTTCTAATCATTTCCTGCGTAATTTGAGGTGAATGAGAATTTGGATTAGGCGTCCTCACTTCTCCATATCTTTCAACAGGGGACTTAAAATTGTTATTTTCTAACCACCGTTCATATCCATCTATTTCAGGAGCCGCTAAGTGAATTGCATATTCAATACCCATGATAACTAAAATAAAGTAAAGCTCCACTAAGACATGTTCTTCTCCTTCTATATTTTTTCGTTCTAACTCAATTGACAAAAAGTCCATCTCATGTAATATTTCATAACTTTTCTCTCTTTCGAATCCAATAAACAAATCTCCTTCACCATAAATCCTACGTTGATGATATGGCCAAAATTTGCATCCTTCTCCATAACGAGCATATTTCCTCAATGGCTCAAACTGTTCCTCTTTTAAGCATTCCGAAAAATCAAGGAAGTTTTCTTCCTTAGTGCGAAATACAAGAAATTCAAAAGCACATTTTGCTAGAAAACGAGATAAAATGTAATTATTAGGAGTTGGCTCCAGTAGGATTGGAATAATCATTTTATTGATAGCTCCATCTTTGATTAGAGAAATAACATTTTCATCATCTTCAAAACAGATGCTAAGTCCATCTTCATTATCATCAATCCATGCATTTATCCATCCTGCGTTTGGATGAGGCAATAAAATTTTACTAGGGACTGAATGATTTTTTTTAGTTTTAATAAAATTTCTGTGTCTAAGGCTAACAAAGTAAGGTTGATTCAATAATTCTTGTTCTATCTTAGTTGCAAAGTAATTATTACATTTATCACATATAGCTCCTTTCCAAAGTATAGCTGTTTTGTTTCCTAGAGATTCAGGAACAATATGTTCTACACTTTTTGAATTATCTGATAACTTATGGCAAAAAATACAATGCATGAATTTTCCTACAGTTTTATTTATTTTTCTCTTTAATTCCTTTTTTTGGTAACAGCAAGTCTACAACCTCTGCATCTTTAATTTTAATATTAAAAAAATGTTCTATTTACATTGTTTATATTAAGTAAAGATTCTATGTTCTTAACAAGGATATTGGTTGTTAATCCTGTTTCGTATTTTGAATATTGTTTTTTTGATTTAACAAGAACCTCTAAAATAGATTTATTATTATCCTTGATATAAAGTAATCTTTTTATTAAATAATATTCACAATCTTTAGAAAACAAAATTCCAAATTTTTCATGAATATAAAATGCCTTCAAGATATTAGCCTCTATTGTAGGATTTAGCTTTTTATATTCAATACTCTTTCTTAATATATCCAATGTATTATTATTGGCGCATTCATTATAATATTTTGCACAAATCTCATGAGTCAGAACATTTATTACTAATGAATCAAAATTATAGAAACAACCTGAAGCAATGTTATCGACAATCTTTTGTTCATTCATTTTTATTAAATTATTTTTAAATCCCCAGTTATTTTCCAAACTCCAAAGATCAATTTGAAAGTTGTCAAAATATATCTTCACTCCTCCCATCCTATTTAGTCGATAATTAAGAGACGAAGATGTTAGTAGTAATTCAATTTTTTTCTGAGAAATGCCCAAAATGATATCCAAATCTTTTGAATTTTGATTATTTACAATATCTCTAAGAAAGCCTCCTACAACATAAGCAGTGCCTTCTAAAAAAACATCGTATAGAAAATATTTAAAATAAGGATAATTCTCTAAGACAGAATAAAACTTACGTTTAAAATCCTCTTTAAATTGGTTGTAATCTACTATTGAATGCAACATTATAACTTTATACCTTTCAATTTTTGATATAAATCTAAAGCAAAAGAATCTGTCATTCCTGCAACAAAGTCAAGAACAAGTTGGAACTTTTTATACAACTCGCTTGTATTACTCTCGTTACTATAATTTTCATAAATGAACCGAAAACTTGAGGAAATAAGTTTATATAGTCGAGCTTCTTTATTGTTACCCTGAGCCTTGAAGTTTGGAGATTTTGCAACTGGAATAAAAATATCTAAAAGACCATATAAGACTTCCCAACCCGCAATCTCTGTTTGCATGATCTTTTTATTATCAAATATTATTGTTTGCAACTTTTTATAACTTTTTCGAATGTTTGATGAAGAAGATTCTAAAATTAGCTCATAAGGGAAACTTCCATCCATGATTGAATCATAGTTCTTTTTGAAACAATCTATAACTGCTCCTATCATTTTAGCCTGTGTTAATACCCTAAAATTTTGTACTGTTAGGAATAATTTTTCATTTTCGAAAGAACTGAATTGTTCATATAACTCATCTAACTTACCTAAAAGTTCTTTTTCAATAGAATTTTCTTCAAATATTGATTTTATTTTATTAAAGTCAATTAGACCTAACTTAACTCCATCTTCTATGTCAGCTGCACTAAAAGCAATGTCGTCAGCTGCTTCTAATAAATAAGTTATAGGGTGTCTCCTATTTTGTAAAGATAAGGATTCTGAAATATCTTTATAATCTTGTTGTTCAGATTTAAAGAAGCCAAACTTTTTCTGGCTAACATGTTTCGCTTTACTTCCTTTATTTCCTGTTATTGAATCATAAGGATATTTGATTACACTGGCTAGTGAGGGAAATGTTAAATTAAAACTATATTCATCTTTGAAAAATTGTAGCTTTCTTAAAATCCTGAAAGTTTGCACATTTCCATCAAAATTTACAAGATCTGCAATTTCTTGTTCGTCAAATCCAATTTTATTTTTTCCAACTCTGAAATATTCAATAAAATATGCTTTGATAGCTTCTTCGCCAAAATGGCCAAATGGAGGATTTCCTAAATCATGAATTAAACCTGCAACTCTTAGTAAGGAGCTGATATGACCTTTATAAACAGGGTCAAGATATTTTTCATCTAAAAGATATTTTTCAATACTTAAACCTATTGAACTTGCAATGTATGATACCTCAAGTGAATGTGTTAAGCGAGTACGAATAAAATCGCTTTGTTCCAATGGAAAAACTTGAGTTTTATCTTGTAGTCGTCTAATTGGAGAACTCGAAATTAAACGACCATAATCGCCTTCAAATGGATTACGCCCATCGAATGGTTGTCTTATAGATTTATCTCTAAAAGTCTTATCAATAAGAAGCTTAGCCCATCGATCTTGCTCTTTTTGTTGTCTTGTCTGATTTTCCATATTTTGAAGTAATATATTAAAAAGATAAAAACAAGTATTTACTTTTATTCTTAGTAAGCATTAATGTTTAATTCTTACTTCATCTCCCCATACTCCCGAATCCTCTCCTCACAAATCCGCTTCGTTATATCCCTCAACATCTCCACTTTCGGAACCAGCGCATCAATATCCTCTTTCGTTACCAGAAAATCGGGGTCATACCTTCTATTTACGTAAGCGGCTTTGATGAGGTTGAAAAGACGGTTTTCTTCGAGTGTATTTTGAGGAAAAACAAACATTAATTCTTCCGAATATTTCTTGACAGAACCTGAGAGTTTAGAAAGATTGTGTTGTTTATTGTTTTGTTGGGTATAAACTAAACGAATAGCATAATAATAATTTTCACAGGCTTGATGAAGCATAAATATAGCATTTTTATACAACATCTCATTGATTCCAAGCTGAGCCATTCTAAACTTATTATTAGCACTCTCAAATTTTTCATTGAAATACCCTTCCGCTTGCTGTTTTATTTCATCATAATGAAGTTTTCTTTTACGGGAAAGCTTAAACTTTCCACTATCGTAAAGAATAATTCCTTCTTCTTTCACTTGGGTATAAAAATATCTTCCTTCTGAAAGGTCTTTATTCAGCTTCTTTATATCGTCATTAATAAACTGTATAGGAGGTTGTCTGTCCGGGTCTTTGGCTTGTTTGTAGTAAATCGCTTCTATATTATCCAATACTTTTCCTACGCTACTGTCCGATACTCCACTGGAAACAATTAGAATATCATAATCACTTACATAAAATTGAAGTTTGCCGAATTCGATTTTTTCGTCATAGTCCACATATTTGTTCCGGGCATAACTTCCGTAGAGAATAATCATTTCGGCATGCGGAATCCGTTTCCGTATCAAATCGACAAGGAAATTCAGCTCTTCCTGCTTCTGCTTACGCAAATATGCAATAGACTTCTTCATGAGAATTCGTTTATTTCTAAGATATTAAAACACAAAGTTAGGAAAAAACCGGAAAAAATATTTAACATTCCGGGGCAAATTGTACTTTTGTCCTAATGCTCTTGTAGCAGTTGTCGCAAATTTTGCGACAACTGGAATTTCTGATAATTCCTCTTTTAACGCATTGTTAATATGTTTACCAATGGTTTTCACATCTCTGTCAAATAGTTTTGCCATTTGTTGGCGGTTAATCCAAACGGCTTCTCCTTCTAACTTCACATCCAGTTGGGTATTCCCATCAGGTGTTTGATTACTTTTTTGAATCGTTAAAAATAACCTCTGCAAACTTCCCTCCATCATCCGTATATCCTTCTTTGTGTAAGAATTAATATAAGATTGATAATAATCAAGAAAATTAATCTTTTGTTTGACAGGAGAAGATTTTCCATGCTTTTTCGTTTTGAGGTCTCGCTCTTTATCGGAACGGATTTCAACAGCTAAAGCCAGATTTTCTTTATTTTTCTGGCGTTCTTCGGGTGTTTTCAGATTTGCCAACAGGTTGTTACAATTTGGGATTTTCTTTGGTTTTTGCTTGAATTTTTGCCATAAGAATAAATTCTAAAGGTTGTATTATTGTATCTGCTTTGGGTACGAAACAGAAAATTAAGCCCTTGATTATCAATAGATAATTGAGGGCTTTTCTTTTTAGGGGCAAACGATGTATTTACGGTGATTCCAAGAGTCGGATAATGAAATGTATGAAGGCAATAATTAGCCTGTTTTTTCGAAATAGTAACAGGTAGCCAATAAATCCATTTATTTTCATTACCTTTGTGGCTTGAACAATGGAGTTTATATTGAATCTTTTTTAGCAGTACTTTGTTCCGCCATTGTCCGGCGGCTCTTCTCATCGTCAAAATCGAACTCAAAATCAGCTTCTTTTATTACTATTAAACAGTCGCGAGGGTGTGTGTTACATAATGTCGTGACACACATTTGATAATATGAAATCATTTTTTATTGGAAATAAAGAAATCCGGCTACCAGTTATTCAGGGCGGCATGGGTGTGGGTGTTTCTCTTTCGGGATTGACTTCTGCCTTTGTTCCGACTGTTGACTGCGATGCTTCTCCGATTTTTAAACAAGTCTATATCGACTCTTCACAAAAAGATATGATGATTATTCAAAGCCCCGTAGGAATGCCCGGACGAGCTTTTGCTGGAGCGAATGCATACCTTTCCGATAAAATCAGCAGTGTAAAAGATGTTATTTCCAATCTGAAAGCTGAGTTTATGGACGCAAAACTCAAAAGTAATTTTTGAAGTAATTATACATGAAAAAATTAATAGCATATCCGCTTTCTATTGTTTATTACCTATTGTTTGGTAGCACTTTAGTTATCTTTCATCTCATTCAATGGCTGAGTTTCAATTTATTTGGTTATAAAGCTCATAAAAAGAGTGTTGATATATTGTGTTTTTTTCTGGTAGCCAATACGTATGTTTTAGGAACAAAGTATAAAATCAAGAATTTGGATAGATTACCAGGAAATGTCCCCTTGATTATTGCAGCCAACCATCAGAGTTTATATGATATTACTACCATTGCCTGGTTCCTGAGAAAGCTACATCCTAAATTTATCAGTAAAATTGAGTTGGGTAAAGGTATTCCCAGTATTTCATACAATTTGAATCATGGAGGGTCGGTACTTATCGACAGAAAAGATTCGAAACAATCTTTATCTGCGATAAAGGAAATGGCTCAGTATATAGAAATCAACAAACGGGCAGCGATAATATTTCCCGAAGGAACAAGAAGCAAGACAGGTAAACCAAGGCCATTTGCCGGAAACGGATTGAAAATCCTTTGCAAATATGCTCCTTCTGCCTATATGGTTCCAGTTACAGTTAATAATTCATGGAAAATGACAAAGTGGGGTTCTTTTCCATTAGGAATAGGGAATGAGATTGAACTTATCATTCATGATCCTATTCAGGTAAATAGCAGGCCTTTTTCTGTAATTTTTGAACAGACAGAACAGGCCATAATTCAAGCTATCAATTAAAACAAAAATGAATTGATAGTACATTTAAAAATTAAAATATGACATTCAAAGAATTAAATATCTCAGAGCCGATATTAAAAGCGCTTACAAATAAAAAATACGAAACACCTACTCCTATACAGGAACAGGCAATCCCGATTGCACTTTGTGGACGGGACTTATTGGGAATAGCTCAAACCGGAACGGGTAAAACCGCCGCTTTTGCAATTCCTGTTATTCAAAAACTCAATCAGCCACAACTTAAAGGACAAAAACGGGAGATAAAAGCATTGATATTGACTCCTACCCGTGAATTGGCGATACAGATCGACGAGTGTTTCAGAGATTATACTAAATATACTGATTTACGTCATACCGTGATTTTCGGTGGAGTAAGCCAACAACCTCAGGTTGAAGAGCTCAAGCGGGGAACAGATATTCTGATAGCTACTCCCGGACGTTTACTGGACCTGATAAAGCAAAAGTATATTACACTTAATCATATCAGTCATTTCATTCTTGATGAAGCAGATAGAATGCTCGATATGGGCTTCATACATGATATCAAACGACTGTTGCCACTGCTGCCAAAACACAAACAAACGTTGTTTTTTTCAGCGACGATGCCTCCGGCAATATCCAATCTCTCAAAGTCTATTTTACATAATCCTGTTAGAGTGGAAGTTACACCTGTTTCTTCTGCAGTAGATACTATAGAGCAACATTTGTACTTTGTTGAAAAACTACAAAAAGGTGACTTACTTTTCTCAATTTTGAAACAAGAACAGGATAAATCAGTGCTTGTTTTTTCCCGTACAAAACACGGTGCAGATAAAATAGCAAGGATTTTGAATAAAAAAGGAATCGGTTGCGAAGCTATTCATGGAAACAAAACGCAAGGAGCAAGACAACGTGCCCTCACCAATTTCAAATCGGGTAAAACGCGTGTGATTATTGCGACAGACATTGCCGCAAGAGGCATAGACGTCGCCAATCTGGAAATGGTCATTAACTACGATTTGCCGGATGTGGCTGAAACTTATGTTCACCGTATTGGACGTACAGGCCGGGCAGGAAAAAGCGGAAGAGCTCTTTCTTTTTGTTCGCAGGAAGAAAAAATGATGGTAAAGGATATTCAGAAATTGACAGGTAAAAAACTGAATCCCGTATTAACTGCTTAAAAACAACTATAAAAAAATATATTAATGGCAATTTCATTTAACAAAAAAGAGTTAGAAAAGAAAAAAGAACAGAAAAGAAAGGAAAAACAACAACGCAAAGAAGAGCGCAAAGCTTCCGGCACTCAATCATTAGATGATATGATCGCTTATGTGGATGAAAACGGAATGATTACCAGTACCCCTCCTGACCCTGACAAAAAGCAGGAAGTAGATTTGAACACGAGTACGGTTTCTACTCCTAAAAAAGAAGAGGTGGAAGAAATAGAATTAAAAGGTCGTGTGGAATATTTTAAACCAGATAAAGGCTATGGTTTTATCAAAAATCTTTCAGGTATGGAAAAATATTTCTTTCATATCAGTAATGCTCCTGTTGATATTACCGAAGGAAACATAGTTACATTTGAGTTGGAACGAGGAGAAAAAGGCATGAATGCTGTGAACATCGCTCTAACGAAATAGAATAAATAATTATTTACATTAAAAAAATGAACATTTACATTTCAAATTTAAACTACAGTACAAGTACAGATAGTTTACAACAATTATTTGCGGAACATGGAGAAGTTACATCCGCTAATGTTATTACAGACAGAGAAACCGGACGCTCACGCGGATTCGGTTTTGTAGAAATGCCGGATGATGCAGAAGGTCAGAAAGCTATCGACAAACTCAACGAAACAGAATTCGAGGGAAAAACAATCAATGTTAATGTTGCCCGTCCTAAAACGGAAAGAAGCGATAGAGGTGGATACAATCGTGGTGGCGGATACAATCGGAATCGCTATTAATCAAATAATCCAGATTTAACGGGTGGGCACACAATTGCTTACCCGTTTTTTAATTAAATACTTACCAAAAATCCGGGTCATACCGTCCGTTCACATAAGTGGCTTTAATAAGATTAAAAAGTCGTTTTTTTTTCGGCGGTATTTTGCAGAAGGACTTGCATTAAATCTGATTAGTATAATAATCGGTTTGCTTTAAGCGGTTCAGGATTTCTTTAACCAAAAAATCCAAATCGGAACGATTTGCCGGAGGTAAATAAGTGATAGATTTTATTAAATCGACGCTTTTTGACGATGGTATTACGCAAAAATAAACTTTCGTGAATCTTGTATTAGTTTACTTTGTATTTGAATGAATATTAGAAAATATATTTTTCATTGAACCGTTAAAACATAACAATTAACTAATCAGATTTAAAGTAATATGAGGACAATAAATTTTTTTATATTTTCTGTTGTCTGGGTGTTTTTAGGTTATGCTTCTTCACATACAGAAACAAACTCAGATCAGGTCATTAGAGGTAAGTATTATACTATTACCAAACATTACGATGAGCCTTCTGAAACTTATTATTTCCTTACACAGATCAAGCATAAAGACGAACGGGGTAATATCATCAAGCTTCACCATGCTTTTGCCAATAAAGATATAGGGGAGACCGTAAGAGAATTTGCTGTCCGATCAGGTACAATGCTGGCCTTTAATGCATCGACGCAGCGCAAACCTACTCCTGAAACAAAAGCACCATCCGGTACGCAAATCATAGATGGTCGGATCATGCAGGAGATACGTGTCAAAA
>JAVBMM010000157.1:0-46199 GCA_031552425.1 Bacteroidales bacterium
ATTTGAATATCAATTTCTGAGACATTTCAAATCAATCTTACTTTTGAATTATTTTGGTATAAATTTCGAACAATTTTATATCGACTGATAGTATGTTTGAAATATATTTGCAAACAAAAATACAATTAATTATAAATTAAACTGAATGAAAACGCGCAGAGATTTTCTAAAACAAGGCGCTTTAGCTTCTGCAGGATTGATGCTGGGAGGCGTAAATATGAGCGCAAAAAGTTATGGCCGTATTATTGGGGCTAACGACAGGGTAAACGTTGGAGTCATCGGATTTTCAGACCGTTTCAGAGGAACATTATTACCTTGTTTCCAAAACCATTACAAAGAACTTAATTTCGATATTATTGGTGTTTCAGACATTTGGAAAGAAAGACGCGAAGAAGGAGTGAAACATTTAATGAATGTCTTTGGACATTCCATTCGTGGGTATTTCAACAACGAAGAATTATATGCTGATAAGGATATAGACGCTGTAATTATCTCTACCGCTGATTTTCAACATGCTTTACATACTGTGGAAGCCGCTGAAAACAAAAAAGATGCATACGTAGAAAAACCATTTGCAGAAACGATGGAAGACAATCGCCGGGCTAAAGCAGCTGTAGAAAAAAACGGAATCATTGTTCAAATCGGATCGCAACGCCGCAGTGGAGATAATTATCATGCTGCTAACGACTATATTCGTTCCGGTAAATTTGGAGATATTGTTATGGCGGAAATGACTTGGAATGTTAACCAACCTAACCGTTGGAGAAGACCCGATGTTGTTGACCGTTGTAAAAAAGAAGATGTGGACTGGTTACGCTTCATCATGAATCGTCCTTATGAAGATTTCAATCCGCGTAAATTCTTAGAATACCGTTTATTTTGGCCATATTCTTCCGGTATCCCGGGGCAATGGATGGCACATCAAATTGACACCGTACACTGGTTCACAGGATTAAAGCACCCAAGAAGCGTAGTTGCCAACGGAGGTATTTATCTTTGGAAAGATGGTCGCCAAAATCCCGACACTATGACTGCCGTAATGGATTATGGACCGCTCAACGACCTAACAAAAGGATTTCAAGTATTGTATTCTTCTCGTTTTACAAACAGTGCAGGAGGGGTAAAAGAAATCTATTATTCCAATGGAGGAGAATTAAACTTAGACACCAACAAAGTTTCTTCTAATGGTTATCTGCAACAAAAAAATGCAGAAAAAATGGGATTAAAAGAGAATAAATTAGAATCTTTCACTTTAAAATCAACTACAAAAACTGCATCAGATGCAGATATGGGCGGAGATAAACTGACTTCCATGCACATGCGTAACTGGATGGAATGTATCCGTTCCCGCAAACAAACCAATGCTCCTGTAGATGCGGGATACGACCACTCTGTGGCTTGTATCATGGTAAATGCTGCTATCCGTACCGGAGAAAAAGTTGTTTTTGATTCTAAAACACAAGAAGTTATAGCTGGAGGAAAAGTATTCAAATATTAAAAAAAGAAAGAAAAAAATGAAAAAAATATCAATATCATTTATCGTTTGTCTTCTCATGGTAGGTATGTGTTTTGGACAAACCAAATGGGAACCTTTATTCAATGGAAAAAACTTCAAAGGATGGACTAAATTAAACGGAACTGCCGAATATAAAATTGTGGATGGAGCCATTGTTGG
The DNA here is from genome assembly GCA_031552425.1 of Bacteroidales bacterium. GTDB lineage: Bacteria > Bacteroidota > Bacteroidia > Bacteroidales > Azobacteroidaceae > JAISFI01. The sequence goes on from JAVBMM010000157.1 coordinate 1,676, forward strand.
ATACAGCAAAATCAAAACTCCAAATACATTCTTGGCAACTAATAAAATGTATGGAGATTTCATCTTGGAATTTGAATTCAAAGTCGATGACGGATTAAATTCCGGAGTACAATTTAGGAGCAATAGTCTGAAAGAATATAAAGACGGACGGGTACATGGTTATCAATTTGAAATAGATCCTTCTTCCCGCGCTTGGACCGGTGGTATTTATGATGAAGCAAGAAGAGGTTGGTTATATACTTTAACCGGATATCCTACTGCTCAAAAAGCATTTAAAAACAATATGTGGAATAAAGTCCGCATCGAAGCCATCGGCAACGTGCTAAGAACATGGGTAAATGGTATTCCTTGCGCCAATGTCTTGGATGACATGAATGCTACTGGTTTTATTGCATTACAAGTACACAGCATTAAAGATGTATCCTTAGAAAATAAAACTGTTTCTTGGAGAAATATCAATATTTGCACCACTAATTTAGAACAGGAAAAACATCCCGATTATTGGGAAGTTCCGCAAACAAATCACATTGCTAACACAATTTCCGAAAGAGAAGTACAAGAAGGCTGGAAATTATTATGGGATGGAAAATCCACTCAAGGATGGAGAGGTGCTAAATTAACTTCTTTTCCTCAAAAAGGTTGGATCATTGAAAATGGGATACTAAAAGTAGTAAAATCTGACGGAGGAGAATCTACTAACGGAGGAGATATTGTAACCACAAAAAAATACAAAAACTTCATTTTAAGTGCAGACTTTAAAATCACAGAAGGAGCAAATAGTGGAATTAAATATTTTGTAGATACCGATCTGAATAAAGGACAAGGTTCTTCCATTGGTTGTGAATATCAAATATTAGATGATAAAAAACATCCGGATGCAAAAAAAGGAACAAACGGAAATCGTACATTGGGATCTTTGTATGATTTAATTACTGCTTCTGCAGACAAACCATATAGAAACGGATTCTTTAATAATGCCCGTATCGTTGTGAACGGTAAAAAAGTAGAACATTGGTTGAATAATGTAAAAATCGTAGAATACGAACGAGGCACACAAATGTGGAAAGCTTTGGTTAGTTTCAGCAAATATAAAGATTGGCCAAATTTTGGAGATGCTGAAGAAGGTAATATTTTATTACAAGATCACGGTGACGAAGTTTGGTTTCAAAATATAAAAATCAAAGAATTACCATAAAATTCTGAGCATATTTATTTTACAGCTGCAAACTAACAATCATTTGCGGCTGTATTTTTTATATAGCTAACCCATAAGCACATTTGGATATATAAAGAAAAGAAGAATGCCATTGGCATTAAAGCCTCGTTAAAATAACTTTTTAAAAGCTTATGCAATAAGAGTAATTACTTGAATTCATAGTTAATAAATATTAATTAACATTTGAAAATGTAAAATATATTACTTAACTTTAAATGTCATTTTCATCCTGAATCAATCATTCCCCTTACATATACAAAAAGCAGGTGTTTTCATCGAAAAATGCCTGCTTTTTTAAATTATAATAGGACTATATGGTATTTATAGTAGGACTATAAGAGTCATGTAGTAGGACTATAATATATCTACAGTCCTACTATAGGATATAAAAAGCAAAATATTACAGAATTCTTCGATCTATATTTATTAAATATTAATAATATAAGTTAATTTATATTAAATAATATCTTGTAATAACATTGCACTTTTCACTTCATTTGCTTTAGCAATTCCATTTAAGACTTCCACTAATTTGAATCCGAAATAAAAAGCCAATCCAGGACCTTTTCCTGTAATAATATTACCATCTTGCACTACAGGAAAATCTTCAATGATAGCTCCTTTCAATAAATGCTCTACTCCAGGATAACAAATGGCTTTTTTACCATGCAATATACCCAATCCTCCAAAAACAAGTGGAGCGGCACAAATTGCAGCAATAAATTTCCCTTGATTATTATAATCTACAATCAAGTTTTTCAATCCTTTATGAGCATTTAAGTTTGTTGAACCAGGCATTCCTCCAGGCAATATCAACATATCGGCAGATGATGGCTCCACTTCTTCAAACAACATATCCGATACAACACCAATACCTTTCGCCCCACTTACTTCTTTTTTACTTGTAATTGAAACGATAGTCACATCCACATCTCCCCTTCGAAGGATGTCAATAGTTGCAACTGCTTCTATTTCCTCAAATCCTTCAGCCAAAAAAACAAACGCTTTTTTCATGATAAATGCTAAAATATTAAATTCTTTCCTTCACTCTCTTAGCAAACCAATAGGCAAAAAGAGTAACTATAAACAGAGTGATAACACCCCCCACAATGTAACCGGCAGAAGCCGACATCTCAAATCCTTCCGGCGCTATAACAATATATGTAGCAACTACCATAGTCATAAAAACCGCAGGGATAAGAGTGATCCAAAAACATTTCTTTTCCAATACCAAATAAACTGTTATCATCCAAAGTGTTGCAGCTGCTAATGTTTGGTTAGACCATGCAAAATAGCGCCAAATAATATCAAAATTGACTTGAAGAATAAAAAATCCGGCCACAAAAAGTGGCAATGCTACCCATATTCTATTCAGTAAAGGTTTTTGATTATACCCTATAAAATCCGAAACTATCAAACGGGCTGAACGAAATGCCGTATCTCCTGATGTTATAGGAGCTGCTATTACTCCCATAATTGCGAGTAATCCCCCCACTTTTCCTAACCAAGAATGAGCAATTTTATCGACCACTACTGCAGCATTATTCCCATTCGCAGCTAAAAAGTTCTGTAATCCACCAACATCTCCGAAAAAACTCATAGCAGCAGCAGCCCATATCAAGGCAACCATTGCTTCTGTAATCATAGCTCCATAAAATACTCGACGCCCTTCTTTTTCATTTCTCATACAACGAGCCATTAACGGAGATTGTGTAGCATGGAAACCCGAAATAGCACCACAAGCAATCGATATGAACAACATGGGGAATATAGGAAATTTCACCGGATCTACATTCATATTATGCAAATTAGATGGTATAGCCTCGGGGATAGGAGCTCCATTATATATCATCATTACAGCAATTCCCACAGCCATAAAAAGTAATGCGAATCCAAATATGGGATATATTTTACCTATAATTTTATCTATAGGAAGGATGGTTGCCAAAATATAGTAAACAAAAATAACAACGCTCCAAAAAGTAAAATCAAGATGTTCTGGAGTAAGATTAGCTAATAATTTAGCCGGACCCGCTATAAAAACTGCTCCGACAAGAACCATTAACAATAATGTAAAAATTCTCATGAATTGTTTAAATCCATTCCCCATATACCTTCCTGAAATTTCAGGAAGACTCATTCCTTTATTCCTAAGAGACATCATTCCTGAAAGATAATCATGGACAGCTCCTCCAAATATACTACCAAAAACAATCCATAAAAAAGCAGAAGGACCATAAACAGCTCCCATAATAGCACCAAAGATAGGACCAAGTCCGGCTATATTAAGAAATTGTATTAAAAAAACACGCCACCAACTCATAGGAACATAATCAACCCCATCTGTGTGGGTATATGCTGGTGTTTCTTTATTCTTATCAGCACCGAAAATCCGTTCTATAAAAGAACCGTAAATAAAATACCCTCCAATCAAGAGAATGATGGAAACAAAGAATGTAATCATAATAATAGTATAAGAAATTTATATATAAATAATATATTTTGGACTAGGGATGAATTAATTCAACTGATACCTGTAAGTAATTGTACCAGATTGATTATTCAGTGTTTCTGTTTTATTAAATTTTGCCTTTTTAGCAGCTTCTTTTGCTGAATTTCTCATGGTTGCATCAACAATTGTGGTTCCTTGACCAATTTCAGCTGCTATTACATTTCCACTGGGATTGACAGTTATCCTAATAACAATAAGCCCACTTTCTTGAACGGAATAAGCCGGACGAGGAAGTCCTTCTTTTCCTAGGCTTCTACCATTTAAAGAAAAAGAACCATATCCTCCGATTCCTGTATTTTCTCCTTCATCCGAATTTCCTTGAGGACTTCCTTGATTACCCCTACCTGCGCCTGTTCCTTGACTTGTACTTTGAGATGAAACTGCACCAAATGCTCCGGATACCTGATTGGATATATTTTGTCTCCTTTGTTCTTCTTCTCTCTTTTTTCTCTGTTCTTCCTCTCTTCTTTCTTTTTCTTTCTTTTGTATTTCTGTCAAAGCAACAGATTCTTCTACATTTTGGGTAACCAAACTTACTTCGGAAGGAAGTTCGGGAGAAGGTATTTCAGAAGGCATCAGGGCTTCTCCTCCTGTATTCTCCGGTTCAAATAAGCCTGAAGCCTCATCTATATTACCGAAATGAACCAGAACTCCTCCGGCGTCTTGATGTGGAATAATTGTCTTTATTACTGAAAATATCAGAAACAATAAAATAATTATTCCTACACAGACGGACACAAACCAACCCAATATCTGTTCTTTGGAAATCTTCATTTCGAGGGCCTTGTTGCCAATACCATTTTAAACTGATTCTCGTTGGCAATATTAATTATTTTGACAACCTCTCCGTATGAAATAGATTCATCTGCATATAATGCCACAAAAACCTCCGGTTCTTTTGCATAACAATCTTTAAGAAATGGTGTTATTTCATCAAAAGAAACCATGCGTTCTCTTTCTTTTCCGAAAGCGACATAATAATTAAGGTCTTTATCTATTGTAACCCGCGTCAACGGCTTAGCGGAGGTCTGTTCTTTACTTTGAGGAAGATTCACCTTGATGGCATTCGGAACAACTACTGTGGAAGTGATCATAAAGAATATGAGCAATAAAAAAATCATGTCGGTCATCGAAGCCATGCTAAACTCAGCACTTATCTTATTTCGTTTTTTAAGAGCCATATTTTGTTTTCAAATCAAGCCGGTTCGTTCAACAAATCCATAAACTCCATGGTGCGAGCTTCCATTTTATTGACAACCCCATTTACCAAAGAAACCAAATAATTATATGAGAATAAGGCAATAACTCCTACTATCAAACCGGCAACTGTAGTAACCAAGGCTTCATATATCCCTGAAGACAGAATCGATATATCGACATTACTTCCTGCATTAGACATATTGAAAAAAGCCCTGACCATTCCGGTTACAGTACCTAAAAAACCTAACATAGGAGCACCTCCTGCAGCTGTCGCTACCCATGTAAAGCCTTTTTCCAATTTGGCAACCTCGATATTTCCAACATTTTCAACGGCAACCAATACGTCATTCATAGGCCTACCCAAGCGGGAAATTCCTTTTTCCACCAAACGGGCATAAGGAGTATTATTTTTTTTACATAAGTTTATAGCAGAATCAATTTTTCCTTCATGGATGTAATCTTTGATTCTTTTCATGAAAGTATCATCTTCTTTTTCCGCTTTACGGATCACCAATATTCTTTCAATCAAAATGGCAACAGATATTAATAAAAGAAGTGCAATAGGAATCATGATCCATCCGCCTTTCATAGCCAAATCTATCAATTTAATTTCAGCTTCTTGAGGTGTAACAACCCCAGTTAATTCGGGCATTGCTCCAGCAACCCCTTCTTGAATAGTCAGTAATAAATTCATTATTTCAAGCAATTTTTATATCTTTTGATTGTTTCTTCCAAACCCAAATACAAAGCGTCGCATATTAATGCATGACCAATAGACACTTCCTCCAAAAAAGGAATTTGTTCGTGTAAATATGATAAATTTTCCAAACTCAAATCATGCCCCGCATTAACGCCAAGTCCCAAATTTTTTGCACGAGTTGCCGCTTCTAAAAAACTTTTTATAGCGTTTTCTTTCCCTAAAGGGTACATCACAGCATAAGGTTCTGTATAAAGTTCTATCCTATCTGTTCCCGTTTTAGCAGCAAATTCTATATTTTTCAAATCTGTTCCGACAAAAATAGATGTCCGGATATTAGATTCATGAAATCCTTCCACGACTTCACAAAGAAAAGAAAAATTTTTCTTGATATCCCATCCGGCGTTGGAAGTAACTGCATCAGGAGAATCAGGGACCAAGGTTACCTGATCCGGTCTCGTTTTCAACACTAAATTGATAAATGGAAGAGACGGATTACCTTCAATATTAAATTCTGTTTTAATTCTCGGACGAAGTTTAATAGCATCGTCATAACGAATATGCCGTTCATCCGGACGAGGATGGATGGTTATTCCCTGTGCGCCATATAATTCGCAATCTTCTGCTACTTTTAACAAATTAGGGACATCACCTCCGCGCGCATTGCGAAGAGTCGCTATTTTATTGATATTTACACTTAATTTCGTCATTATTACAAAAAATAATATCTTTGCGAGAGATTAATCATTGAGAGTGCAAATGTAATGGATTTGCATCAAAAAAACCAACGAATGCTTACAAAAGAAATAATAAATAAGCAAATTCCGACACTAAAATCTACAGATACCGGAGAATATGCTTTATCTTTAATGGAAGATTTAAAAACCAAACATCTTCCCGTTAATGACAATGGAACATATTCTTTCTTACTTTCAGAAAAAGACATTTTCCAAATGGGAAATACAGAAAATACTATTGCCGGATTAAGTATTTTTGCCCCTTGTGTAAGTTTAAATTCACCCTTATTAGACGCATTACATATTATTGCTAAAGATAAACTTTCTTTACTTCCCGTTATTAACGAAGAAGGAATTTATCTCGGAGCGATCACACTCGATTTATTAATCGAAAAAATGGATGATATTACTAATGCCGGATCACATGGGAGTATTATTGCCATAGAGATCAATACATTGGATTATGATTTTTCTAATATTGCCAGGCTAGCAGAGTCTAACAACGCTAAAATATTGAGTCTCTTTACCTATCCGGTTCCGGATACCGATAAGATGACAATATTACTGAAAATAGATTTGGAAGACGCTTCTCCTTTACTGAGAAGTTTGGAAAGATTCAATTTTCATGTAATCTATTACTCTCAAAAAGATGGAATTGTTGATGAAATTCTAAAAAAACGTTTGGACGAATTATTGTTTTATTTAAAAATGTAGTATGAAAATAGGGGTATTCGGAAATACATACCAGGAAAATAGGATTAATCAGATTAACAAAGTATTCGAACAACTCAGCAAATTGAATGTAGAAGTTTGGATAGAAGAAGATTTTTGTCACTACCTGAGAAAAAAGCTTTCTTATTATCCTCATACGAGTGGATACATTGTAGGTAATCAGTTCGATGTCGATATTGCTTTGAGTATGGGAGGTGATGGAACTTTTCTCCGTACTGCTGCTTTAGTCGGTAAAAAAAACATTCCTATCTTAGGTATCAACACCGGAAATTTAGGCTTTTTAGCTGATATCTCGGAAGAAGACATAGAAAATACTTTGCAAGAAATAATCAATAAAGAATATCGTGTTGAAGAACGTTCTCTTTTGAAATTAACTACTGAAGAAAATTTATTCCAAGGATTCAATTATGCTCTTAATGAAATTGCGGTTCTAAAAAGGGATTCATCTTCTATGATTACTGTTCATACACACCTGAATGATGATTATTTAGCAAGTTATTGGGCAGATGGACTTATTGTAGCTACTCCTACCGGATCAACAGCTTATTCTATGAGTGTAAACGGACCTATTGTACTTCCCCAGGCAAAAAGCATTGTGATAAGCCCTATAGCTCCTCATTCCCTGACGGTAAGGCCATTAATTATTCCGGATGATTTTAAAATTACATTAGATATAGAAAGCCGAAGTAAAAATTTCAGGATTGCAGTAGACGGCCGATCGGAAACTTTCCCAACAGGCACAAAACTTTCTATATGTAAAGCCGATTTTTCCATCAAAATAATCAAAAGACATCAACAAACATTTTACGATACCTTACGAAATAAATTAATGTGGGGATCAGATAATAGAAACTATGTATAAATACGATTTTCTGGTTATTGGTTCCGGAATAGCCGGAATGAGTTTTGCCCTTAAAGTAGCAAATAAGGGTAAAGTTGCCATTGTTTGCAAAAATTCTCTGGAAGATGCAAATACATATTACGCCCAAGGAGGAATTGCATCTGTCACTTCTCAATTGGATAATTTCGACAAACATATAGCCGATACTTTAGGTGCCGGAGATAATCTCAATGATTTGAAAGTAGTAGAAAAGGTAGTCAAAGAAGCCCCTCAACAAATAGAAGAGTTAATTACATGGGGAGTCCATTTTGACAAGGATGAAAAAGGAAATTTCGATTTACATAGAGAAGGAGGACATTCTGAATTTCGTATTTTACACCATAAGGACAACACCGGTGCTGAAATTCAAGAAAGTTTGATCCAAAGTATAAAGAAACATCCGAATATAAAAGTTTTTGAAGATCATTTTGCCATAGAGATTATCACACAACATCATTTAGGAAAAACAGTGAACCGTCACATGAAAGATATTGAATGTTATGGAGCTTATGTTTTGAATCAAAAGACCAATAACATCCATACAATTCTCTCCAAAGTAACAATGATGGCCACAGGTGGTATCGGATGTATTTATCAAACAACCACTAATCCAGTCGTTGCTACAGGAGATGGCATTGCAATGGTTTACAGAGCTAAAGGACATGTAAAAGACATGGAATTTGTGCAATTTCATCCTACTGCTCTTTATCATCCAGAAGATCGTCCCTCCTTTTTAATAACTGAAGCCATCAGGGGATATGGAGGTGTTTTGCGTACTGCTTCCGGAAAAAAATTCATGCAAAAATATGATGAACGTGAATCTTTAGCTCCAAGGGACATTGTTGCAAGAGCAATCGACACAGAAATGAAAAACAGGGGAGATGATTTCGTTTATTTAGACGTAACACATAAAGACCCGGAAGAAACAAAAAAACATTTCCCAACCATATATAACAAATGTTTAACCTACGGAATCGATATCACTAAAGATTATATTCCTGTGGCTCCTGCAGCTCATTATCTTTGCGGAGGAATTGTAGTAGATCTTAATGGACAATCAACCATCAACAGATTATATGCCAATGGAGAATGTGCATGTACCGGATTGCATGGAGCAAATCGATTGGCTTCCAATTCATTGATAGAAGCTGTTGTTTATGCTGACGCTGCTGCAAAACATGCTTGTTCTATTATCGATCAGATTAAGTATAGAGAAGATATTCCGGAATGGAATGATGAAGGAACTTCTCTGCCCGAAGAAATGGTTTTAATTACGCAGAGCGTTAAAGAGGTAGGACAAATTATGTCTTCTTATGTCGGTATTGTCCGTTCTAATCTTCGCCTTAAAAGAGCCTTAGACCGATTGGAAATATTATACAGGGAAACTGAAAACTTATACCAACACTCAGTAGTTTCAAGAGAAATCTGTGAATTAAGAAACATCATCAACACAAGTTATCTGGTCATCAAACAAGCTATGAACAGAAAAGAAAGCAGAGGATTACACTATACCATTGATTATCCAGAAAAACAATAATGTGGCAAAAAGTAAAAAACTTCATACAACAAAACCATTTATTACCTCCGAAAGCAAAAATCATCGTAGGCTTAAGTGGAGGAGCAGACTCTATAGCTTTACTACATTTACTGCATCAAGCGGAATATTCTTGTATCGCTGCCCATTGTAATTTTCAATTGAGAGGAGAAGAGTCTTTAAGGGATGAGAGGTTTTGTACATTTTTTGCCCATTCTTTAGAAATTCTTTTTGAAAAGATTACATTCGATACTCGTACATACTCTTTGAATCACAGAATCTCCATCGAAATGGCTGCAAGAGAATTACGTTACACTTGGTTTGAAGAATTAAGATTAAAATACAATGCAGATGCCATAGCTGTCGCCCACCATAAAGACGACAGTATTGAAACGGTCTTATTGAATTTAATAAGAGGAACTGGAATTCATGGATTAACAGGAATACATCCTAAATCAAAACATATTATTCGTCCTTTACTATGCATTGATAAAAAAGAAATTTTGCATTATGCTAAAGAAAATAATTTAAATTATGTTACAGACAGCACTAATTTAGAAAGTGAATACATCCGTAATAAAATCCGGCTACAAATTATTCCGATGCTACAAGAAATAAATCCTTCGGTTTCCAATGCCATAGAACGTACAGCCAACAATTTATTTCATACAGTAAAAATATATGACGATTCTATCAAAAAAGGAATTAATAATGTTGTTTCACATAATGATACCGGAGAAATAACTATTTGCATCAAACAATTATTGAGCTATCCTTCTCCGGAAACTTTACTATACGAAATATTATCAACATACCATTTCAATAGTATTACGATTGGAGAGATCATGAATTCTTTAACCAAACAATCCGGAAAGTTATTTTATTCATCTACCCACCAACTTGTGAAAGATAGAAAATCACTTATTCTAAAAGAAAAAAATCAGATAAAACTTCCTCAATTGGAGACTAAAATTCTTCCCTATTCGGATAATTTCGAATTACAACCGGACAAAAATATAGCTTATTTTGATTTTGATAAATTAAAATTTCCATTGACCATCCGCCAATGGAAAGAAGGAGATTATTTTATCCCTTTAGGTATGACAGGTAAACAAAAAATAAGTAAATATTTCAAAGATCATCTAATTAATAGGATACAAAAGGATAATACTATGCTTTTATGCAATGAAGAAGATATTATATGGATTATCGGAGAAAGAATTGATAACCGGTATTGCATCACAAAAAACACAAAATTTGTATATCAGGTTAGTATTCTATCACTCAAAAAAATACAAGATTAATGATCAAATATTTTAACAACAACAGAAGCTTTTTTCAAAATAAATTTTCTCAATAAAAAAAATTCACTACCTTTGCAAAGATTTACTCCTTCGCTCTACGAAACTTTCTAAAGAGCCTTTTCTTCGGAACTAAATCGAAACTCGACTAGAAAAACAAACAATCTGTAAACTTATTATCACATAATTTTATTTATGCAAAAATATAACATCTTGCAACTCAAAGAGATGAGCAAAGACGAACTTGTGTCTTTGGCAAAAGAACTAGGATTAAAAAAAATTGAAAAGCTTGAAAAAGACGACCTTGTATATCAAATACTTGATCAACAAGCCATTGTAAGTGCCGCCATAACTGCTGCCAATACAAAAGAAAACGAAAATAATATTCAAAAAAATCAACATAAAGGACAACAAAGAAAGGGAAAACAGGAAAACAAAGTAAATCCTGCCCTGAAAAAAGAAGAAACTAAAACAACTGGAGGAACTGTGGAAAAGAAAGAAATCAAAATGGTCGAAGAAACCAATATAAAGAAATCTCAGGAAATTATTCCGGAAACAAAAAAGACAGAAGAAAAAGAAACACTCAAAGAAAAAGAAGAAAGCACTCAAAAATCTGCTAAAACAACAAAAAAACAAACTAAAATAAAAGAAGAAAAGACTGAACCGGATAAGTCGCCGGTAAAACAACTTGAAGAAAAACCAGTTGGGAAAGAAAAAACATCTGTCAAAAAAGAAATAAGCACAGCTTCTTCTGTTATTGAAGCAACTGTGGAAGAACCTGAAAACATAAAAACAGGAGAAAACATTCAAGAAGACTCTGAAAAACCACAACGCATAGTATTTCGTCACAGTCCTACTGTTAATAGCGTAATGGATAAAGTACTCTTCTCTCCTAAAAAGGAAAAACATCAGGTCAATCAGCAACAGCCTATAACAGAACAACAAAATCAAACCAATAATAATACCAACACCTCAAATAATAGTAATATTAACAATTCAAATAACAACAATAATAATCATAAGCAATCTAACGGAAATAACCACCAAAACAAAGAAAAACCCTTTGAATTTGAAGGCATATTATCCGGAACAGGTGTCTTGGAAATTATTCAAGAAGGATACGGTTTTTTACGTTCCTCTGATTACAATTATCTATCATCTGCCGATGATGTTTATGTATCTCAATCTCAAATAAAACTTTTCGGATTAAGAACCGGTGATGTGGTGGAAGGCCCTATACGCCCTCCAAAAGAAGGCGAAAAGTTCTTTCCATTAGTCAAAGTAGATAAAATCAATGGAAGAAAACCGGAAGAAGTCCGCGACCGCATTCCTTTTGACCATTTAACTCCTCTGTTTCCTGAAGAAAAATTTAGGTTAACAGCAAGTATGAGTCCTAAAGTAAATGATCGCATTTCTATTCGCGTCGTCGATCTTTTTTCTCCTATAGGAAAGGGACAACGGGGACTGATTGTTGCTCAACCAAAAACGGGAAAGACCATGTTGTTAAAAGATATTGCAAATGCAATTGCATGGAATCATCCGGAAGTATATATGATTGTTTTACTAATCGATGAACGCCCGGAAGAAGTAACGGATATGCAACGTAGTGTTAATGCCGAGGTAATTGCATCAACATTTGATGAACCGGCTGAAAGACACGTGAAAATTGCAGACATTGTCCTCAACAAAGCTAAAAGAATGGTAGAATGTGGCCACGATGTAGTTATACTTCTTGATTCAATCACCCGTTTAGCTAGAGCCTACAACACCGTACAACCTCCTTCAGGAAAAGTATTATCAGGAGGTGTGGATGCCAATGCTTTACAAAAACCTAAAAGATTTTTCGGAGCAGCTCGTAATATTGAAAGAGGAGGATCTTTAACTATCATTGCTACAGCATTGACAGAAACCGGTTCTAAAATGGACGAAGTAATCTTTGAAGAATTCAAAGGAACCGGTAATATGGAGTTACAATTAGACCGTCGCTTATCTAATAAACGAATTTATCCTGCTGTTGATATTACCGCTTCAAGTACACGAAGAGATGATTTACTTCAAAATGAAGAAATTTTAAATCGCATGTGGATACTCCGCAAATATTTATCGGATATGAACAGTATAGAAGCAATGGAATTTGTCAAGGACAGATTGGTCAAAACCTATGATAATGAGGAATTTTTAGCTTCCATGAACGGATAATTAACTTTTCTATGTAATGTTAAACAAAATTCGAGCAACATATGTTATATGTGATATAAAAGAATAGATTTATTTACATAAATAAAAATTACATGTTATGAAAAAAGTTATATTTTTCTCGTTGATAATTGGAATTTTCACATTATTAAGTTCTTGTGGATCCTCTTATTCCTTGATAAACAGCAATGTTTATAATGACAAGAAAATTATTCCGAATGAAACATTTAGCATCATTCCATATAATAAAGATAAACTATCTGCTCGAATTTCCATTTATGATGTTCAGAACATACAACGTGCTATTGCTAATGAGTTGTCTCTTCGCGGTTTTAAAGAAGATAAATCGGGAAATGGAACCTACAAGATAATTACCACCATGTATGCTAAAGTCGATATAGAAACTAAAGATGCTATACCATCATGGGCTCCTGTCAGACCAGAATTAGCCGGAACAATGGCTCCAATGTACAGAAGTTATTATGATGATGCATCTATCATCGGAAGTATTGACAGAGAAGGTGTTTTAGTTGTGGATATGATCGACAGTGCTAATAAACCGCTATGGGATGCAGCAGTTAGTTCGATTGTGGATAGTGGAGATGATTTGATTAAAGAAATCAAGGATCCGAAAGAAATCAATAAAGCTGTAGAGACATTATTCAGTAAATTTCCTATACCTATTCCAACAACAAAAAACAAAAAGAAATAATTTAAAGTCTAATAAGAAAAAACAATCGGTAGTCACCTTGCTAAAGTAAGTTTGTTACCGGTTGTTTTTATAATAATCAAGGCACAATGAAAAAAATATCCACACTAATTTTTTTGACAATTATATCCATTAGTTCAATGGCTCAATCTGAAGCCGGTGATTTATATGTTGGCTTACAAGGTTCTTATGTAACCTACGATTACAAAGATTTTACAGCCGGAATAAGGGGTGCTTATCATTTTTCTCCACTTTTCCAACTCAACTTGTCTTTCAATACAAATCCGTGGATAAAATATGAAGAAGAAAATAATGTTAAATATGATGCCCAATTATATACTGTAGATCTTGATGCTCTTTTTTATATAATCAATAATAAAAGTTGGGGAATGGCTCCGGAAATTGGTCTTGCTTATTTTTATGGAAAAGAAGAAAAGACTTCCGGAGGAGGTATTTATGATGGCGGTTCAGAAAGCTTGTTTGGACTTAATTTAGGCTGGAATGTACATTACAACATCAATGAAAACTGGAGAGCCAACTTGTTCTGGAAATATTCCATTTTCAAAAGTGACGTTAGTTTTAATACATTCGGATTAGGAATCGGATATTATTTCAATATTTTCTAAAAACGTTCCAGATTTTTAATTCCGTCCCGGTTAAAAGCTACCCTGTACTTTTTTAATTCCGATTGATCTAAGTATTGATATTGCAGGATAAAATTCAAGTAATAAATTTTTTCTCCCTCAATTACTTTATAATCGGTTTTTTCATCCGTAACATATAATGGAACGCTTGGGTTATCCATTTTTTGAATAAAATGCACCACATTGAAACGAAGAATATTATTCACTCCGGCAACAGGATACATATTAGATTCATTGATTTGTTTCCTGTCCAATTGCATTCGAAGTTTATATAAAATAATTTTTTCATCATTAATTCTGTTCTCTGCTTCCAATATAGCAGATCGATCCCTAAGTTGTTTGACCTTTAATGGAATCTGAAAGTCTTTCACAAAGGACTGACTTTCCTTGCACCAGCCTATTAGAATATCATTAATACTCACGGTTATCTTATTGTCGAAATACTTACTATCCAGTTTATGAGAAAAATAATACCGGAACAGTTCCTTAATCCGGTCTTTTAACATATATCCAACTACTAATGCAATAAATAAAGGCAATGTAAAATTTCCGTATTTTAATTGGAAAGAAAAAGCAATTATAGTAGCAAATATCATAGATATCCCTGCTGCTAAACTATAATAAAATTGTCTGACAAGTGTACCATCTTCTCTCGTTTTCACATCTAAAAAAAGCTGACTTTCTATATATTTTTTCAAAGCGCTAAAACGACTTACTACATCTCTATTTTTAGAAAAAGATTCTTTCTCAATCAATGGATATCCTACTGTTCTTTTATAATTAATTTCATTATTTATCAAATCAATCAACAGTTTCTTACATTTTTCATACAATGGATCATGATCTTCATCTAAACTCTTTAATAGTTTAAAAGTATGAAGTTCAATTACATTACTCATAAACTCATCTCCAAAAAGATAGTAATTGAAAACATTCCTCTCCACAGAAGGTATGTTAATTATCTGTCCTAATTTCCTATATTCTTCGGTTATTCGAGCAACGTTAGAAGCATAAAAAGAAATTAATTCTTTTCTTTCCTTCTCTGATTTTGATTTTTTTATGCGTAAAATTTCATTTCTTAATGAACTTTTCAATATCGACTGAAACATTTTGATATGCATCTCATAATCTGAAATATTTCCACTTGGATTTACGGAAATTTTTTCAAATGATTCACGCATAAGCTTAAGGGGTAATGAATCCGGATCTGCAATATCTTCCAATAAATAAATGGGTGTTATCAAACGGATATTAGATTTTACATCCCGGTAAAAATCCATCTTAGAATAGGTATTTTTATTAATATCTAAAGAACTGGGAATAAATACCCACATATTGACCGAGAAATCATTGACTTTATGTTGTTGTTGAGCAGTAAACCCAACTTTCATTTCCAAAGAAAACTTATCATGTACATTAATATATTCTTCAATCATAAATATTTATCTAAATCGTACGAAGTTGTAAAGGTAATTATTAATTCACATAATTACCAAGAAACTATTTTGATAAACTCTTGAACTTAATCTTTTTGAATTACTATCTTTGTTTCGCATATTAACTGATTATGAAATTACAATTCAAACTTATCATTTTCTTCATATTCACACCTTTATTATTTGTTTGTATATATCAAGGGTTTTGGTTGTACAATTTTTACAACGATCAATTTGATAAAATGGAAGTTGATATCATGACGGCAATGAAAAATGCCGAAGACCAGTATGTCTACAGAAAAAATACATTTCAAAACAATGCTGATTTTTCAGATTTCAATAATCTTTTACAGTCAGAGTTAATTCAAAAAGGGATCCATACAAACACTTTTATTGAGATTTTCGATTTACAATCTCATCAAGTAAAGGAAAGTATTCCTTCCGATATTTCTGGTATTCAACATAAAGATTATAAATCATATGTATATCCTTATGATATTGAAGGGAAATATGCCTACAGACTGAACGTCTTGTCTCCCAATAAACTTATTATCAAACAGATGATTGGTATTTTAACCACTTCATTATTATTAGTTGTATTACTCTTTTTATCTTATCTATATTTATTCAAAATTATCTTTCGACAAAAAACATTGGATGAAATAAAAAGTGATTTCATCAATAATATGACACATGAATTAAAAACTCCCATATCAGTAGCTTATGCAGCAAATGATGCACTTTTAAACTACAAAATGATGGATGATCCGGAAAAAAGAGAAAAATACTTACGAATATCTCAAGAACAATTATTACATCTATCAGGATTAGTTGAACAAATACTTACAATGTCGGTCGAAGAAAGAAAAAATCTCAAATTATCAATAGAAAATGTCTCTTTAAAAGAATTGTTTGAAACGCTGAAAAAACAGTACACCATGCAATCTACAAAAAATGTGGAAATAGATATAAATATTCTTCCAGAAGATCTATCAGTCAGAGTAGATAAAATGCACTTTCGTAATGTAATGTGTAATTTGATCGAAAATGCCATAAAATATTCTGGAGAAGAAGTGAAAATTACATTAAAAGCAAGGACTGAAAACGATAAAAACCATATAAGTGTATGCGACAATGGCATTGGAATTCCCGACGATTCCATTTTTAAAATTTTCGATAAATTTTATCGAGTTCCGACAGGTAATGTGCATAACGTCAAAGGCTATGGATTAGGCTTATCATATGTTAAAACTATCATCGAAAGACATGGAGGAAAGATACAGGTAAATAGTAAAGAAAACAAAGGTAGTTGCTTCGAAATAGAAATTCCCTCATAAAATAAAATGAAAACACAAACAAAGTTGTTACTCGTAGAAGATGAATCTGCATTAGCAATGATCATCAAAGATGTATTGGAAAAAGAAGATTTTTTGGTAGAATGGGCTCCTAACGGGAACCAAGGATTAAAATTATTTCATGAATTTCAGCCGGATATTCTTGTTGCAGATATCATGATGCCTCAATTAGACGGATTGAGTATGGTTCAACAAATTAGGCAAAATAATCACCAAACACCTGTTTTATTTCTAAGCGCCAAATCGAAAACAGAAGACGTTGTACAAGGCTTTGAAACCGGAGGAAATGATTATTTAAAAAAACCTTTTGGAATGGAAGAATTAATTGTAAGAATCAAAAGCCTTTTGAATAAAGATATCCGAAAAAAAGAAGAAGTAAAAATATATCAGGTCGGGAAATATACTTTTGACACCATTCTTCAAACTCTTACTCATGAAAATGAAGTTGAACACCTTTCACACAGGGAAACTGAAATTTTAGAGCGGTTATGCAAAAATCAAAATAATATTTTGGATAATCAATCCGTCTTGTTGGAGCTCTGGGGTGATGATGATTTTTTCAACACCCGCAGTCTCCATGTTTTTATAGTCAAATTAAGAAAAAAACTATCTAAAGATACAAATATCAGAATTATTAATGTTAGAGGAGTCGGATACAAATTAGTCTTTTGAATCATGATTCTAATTTGAATTTCACCGGTAAGGAAAAATAGACCGGCACTGTTTTCCCATTTTGCCTTCCGGGAATCCATTGAGGCATTGATTTTACCACCCGAATAGCTTCTTTGTCACAAGTCGGAGATAAACCTTTCAACACCTCAACCTCTCGTATCATACCATCCTCTCCTACAATAAAACGAAGAACAACACGACCTTGTACTCCCATCTCCATATCAGCCACCGGATATCTCAGGTTCATGGAAAGATATCTCATTAATTCTACACTTCCGCCGGGATAAGAAGGCATTATTTCCGCTACAGTAAATGTTTCCTTTTGTACTTGTTTTACTCCTGTAACAACATCAACATCCAAATCCTTCGGGTTAATTGCATTTACGTCGTTACTCCCTTCTATGTCTTTATGATAAATTATTCCGTTTAATTTATTCAATTCCTCTTGAGTTCTAACTTCTTCCCCATCATCCGGAGTGTTTTTATCAATTTTATACTCGGTAAATTTAAATGCAGACTTCACTAACGGAAGTTCCTTTACTGGTTGTTGAACAAACTCTTGTTCCGGTTTGGGTTCTGACAAATCAAATTTATTCAATACCACAACCTCACGCACAGAGTTTTTTGTACCATTATTCGCTCGATCCATTTTGTTAAAAATTTTCATTCCAACCGCAACAATTGAACAAGCAAATAAAACAATAATCAACGCGATCAAGTGCCTATCAGACGATTTTTGTCTTAGCGCATAGGCTCCGTAACTTTTGTTTTTTCCTTCAAAAATCAAATCGCACCAAACTTCGGAAGTTAAATTTACATCTCGTGCCATGTCTGTAAGTTTTAAAGTTTTACATTACAAAGAACGGTATGATTTGAAATAAACTATGTTTCCAGAATACTACTTAGTGTTAGCAAGTGTTAACGATAAATATCATTAGTTTACATCAATATTGTTTTATCATAAATATTTCCTATTTTTGTTTTTTCTTAAATTTTATATCATGAAAAATTTCAAAAATATTTTGATGGCAAGCGCTATCATTTTTAGTTTTATTTTACTGACTGATGCATCCGCACAAGGCGTCATCACTAAGTACTACTCTCCAAATCCCGGTGTTGAAAAAGCATTCAAAGTAAAACAAGAGGAATCTCTCGTTCCGGAATATGTCTTACCTGACTTATTGATTTCCGACAATGGAAAAACCATCGAAAATGCAGAAATGTGGTGGAAAATAAAAAGGCCGGAACTACTGTCATGGTTTGAAAACCAAATGTATGGGAAAACTCCTCTATTTTCAATGGCAATCAAAGATTTTTTAAAAAACCCGATAGTAGAAGTCAGAGCTGAGAAAAAAGACGCATTAGGAGGAAAAGCAACCAGGCGAGAAGTCAGATTACACTTTACATCCGATAAAAAAGGATTTTTTATCGATTTACTTATTTACATACCAAACAATGTAAAAAAAGCAGTACCTGCATTTACCATGCTTAATTTCAAAGGAAATCAGGCTACAACAAACGAACCCGATGTGTTTATTTGTGAATCATGGGTTACCGGAAGAAAAGACGGGACCGAAATACGTAATAAATCAACAGAAAAATCAAGAGGTGTTTCACAAGACAGATGGCCATTCGAAATGATTATTGACAGGGGATATGCTGTTGCAACTGCTTGTTATCATGATATTGATCCGGATTATGATGATGGTTTCCAAAATGGCATTCATCCATATTTCTATAAAAAAGGACAAACAAGACCAGATGGTAACGAATGGGGAAGTATCGGTGCTTGGGCTTGGGGACTATCCAGGATAATGGATTATCTGGAAACAGAACCAAGAATCAATTCTAAACAAGTCGCCGTTGCCGGACATTCCAGATTGGGAAAAACTTCTCTTTGGGCAGGAGCACAAGATCAACGTTTCGCCATCGTCATTTCAAACAATTCCGGATGTGGAGGAGCCGCTTTGTCTAAACGTGTTTTTGGCGAAAATTTAGACATAATCAATTATGTAAGACCTCACTGGTTTTGCGGAAACTTTAAATATTACAGTAATAACGAAAACGCTTTAGGTCTTGATCAACATGCCTTAATGGCCTTAATTGCTCCCAGACCTTTATACGTTGCTTCTGCCGAAAAAGATTTATGGGCAGACCCTAAAGGGGAATTTTTATCAGCAATTAATGCCGACCCTGTATATAAATTGCTCGGAACGGAAGGAGCTGGAAACGCGTTGAATAACGTTACCAAAAAGAAAGGAAACTTGATATACGATGTAAAAATGCCGGAATTAAACAATCCTATTGGAAGTATTATTCATTATCATATTAGGACAGGAGTTCACGCTGTAACCAATTACGATTGGGAACAATATCTTTCTTTCGCAGATAAATATTTCAAAAAATAAAAATATAACATATAACTATACAGGCATTAAACTACCGGAAGATTCATTCCGGTTAGTTTCCTGTATAGATCTAAAGCATATACATCCGTCATTCCGGAAACATAATCGATTACAGATTGTATCTTTGAATAAATACTTGTATCAAAAGTCTTGAATTGCTCTGGGAAACTGCGCAACAAAAGTTCGGAATATTTTTCGTTAGGACTGAGTATTGCATTAATGTATGCATCCAATAAAAAACCTATTATCCGGTAACCGGCCAATTCTATATCCAATACTTCTTGAGCACGATAGATTTTCTTCACAGAAAGTTTGGCAGTCGTTTTATAAGCATCACTTGGCAATTTACTGATATGATCTATTAAAGAACCTTGAAATATACCTTTTAATATTTTATCTTCATTTTCTAAAAAGACTTGAGAACATTCATCAATCAATAAACCAATAACACTTGAGCGCAAATATGCTATCTGTTCATTTTCATCTTTTACCATTTGCATTACCTGCCTTATATGTGCTTGTTTTTCTTCAGAAAAATATTGCAACAGTAGTTTTATAGTCTCTTCCGTAGTTATCAGACGTAATTTATGAGCATCCTCCAAATCCATGATCTGATAACAAATGTCATCTGCCGCTTCAACAAGGTAAACCAATGGGTAACGAACATAACTCAACGGATCTTGAGATAATTGTATAATTCCCAATTCTGTTGCAATACGTTTATAATCTTCCTCTTCTGAAGCAAAAAAACCAAATTTACCTTTTGGCCCTGTCAATTGTGAAGAATAAGGATATTTGACAATCGTAGCCAACGTTGAATAAGTCATAACAAATCCTCCTACTCTACGTCCATTAAATTGATGCGTCAACAAACGTATAGAATTAGCATTTCCCTCAAAATGAATAAAATCAGATGTTCTACTACCCTCTTCTTTTATTTGGGTCAATAAATACTTTCCTTTTCCTTCTGAAAAATATGAAGAAATTGCTTTTTCCCCTGAATGCCCGAAAGGAGGATTTCCTAAATCATGAGCCAGACATGCAGCTGAGACAATAGATCCTATCTCCATAAAATCAACTGAAAGATCCGGATTTGACTGACTTAAAAAACGTCCTACCTTATCACCTAAAGAGCGTCCAACACAAGATACCTCCAAACTATGAGTTAGCCTATTATGAACAAACACACTGCCAGGAAGCGGAAAAACTTGCGTTTTATTTTGCAATCGACGAAATGGAGAAGAAAAAACTAATCTATCATAATCTCGTTGAAAATCAGTTCGGTCATGTAACTTATAATTATGATAAGCCTCCATACCAAAACGCTTTGATGATAATAATTGCTGCCAATTCATCATTATTTACTTTTAAAAGACAATATATGCCAAGTTACTCCTATTGATATTAATAATAACAAAATTTTCACCGGAGTGTTTTCAATCAAAAAGATAATACAATATAAGATGCTTGTCCACATCAAAGAAATGGATATGACTTTGGCCTTCACAGGAATGATGCGATTTTCATTAAAATCGCAGATATATTTTCCCAAATATGGTTGGCGAAGCAACCAATCATAGCATTTTTGGGAACTCCTATAATAAAGAAATGCTGTTAAAAGCAAAAAAGGAGTAGTAGGTAATAATGGAATAAAAATTCCCGCAATCCCTAAAACCAGGCTAATAGTTCCTAAAATAATGAAAATAACTTTAACAACAGGCATTTCAATATTCTGTTATTCTTTCAATAGGATCTTTTTCTCTCCCAAATATTTAATAGCAAACAAGAATGTCAATCCAAGGAGTAAAGATAGAAATGACATCCAAAAAGTATCTCCCGTCCCTATAGTGTCCAATTTTTCTTGTATATCATTTTCGGGAATAAAATATGAAACCACAACACTGATTACGTTATTAGTAAAATGAGCAATTACAGGAATCCAGATAGATTTTGTCCACAACAAAAGATAACCCAAAATAGCTCCTAATAACATTCTGGGGATAAATCCGTAAAATTGCATATGAATAGCACTAAAAATAAATGCCACAGTCCATATTACCACATGAGGATTTTTAGTGATTTTTTGAAAAATACGTTGCATCACTCCACGAAAAAAGAACTCTTCTCCTACCCCAGCTATCACACCAAAAAGAAAAATATTAAACAGAAAAAGAGAAATTTTATCTGTATTCAGTAATTGTTTTGTCAAAGCCTGTGCATTATCTTCCATCTGACGAAGGATTGTTTCCAAAGGCTTCATAGACTCCGGAAAAACAATTTGTTCATTCAGTAAAATAATATAGTTTAAAAAAGGGATAAAAACAATTATTGTAAAAACTGTCAGGACGATTAAATTCCATGAAGGTTTATGTAATTGTAAATAATCATAAACGTTTTCACTATACAGATAAGCTAAATAACAAGATGGTAAAAGAAAACTTGTCACAGAAACTATGAATTGCATCACCCGCATTGTATCAATATTAGTACTTAGAAATTCCGGGGAAATTCCCATAATCATACCAAGCAAAAGAAAAATAATGATCCCAAGAATCATTCCTGCAAGAAATAAGCCTATCAACATGGCTAATTGAACCGCAAATGGAGACTCTTTAAATATTCCACGTAAACTCATACTCATTATAAATTTAAAGACACAAATGTACTGATTATTGGTAATATTGAATATATATTTTCCTATTAAATCATTATTTTTGTTATTTTTTCGATACAAAATAAAACTATTTTTATGTTATCTTCTACTTCTCTTAAGATAAGGATTCACAAGCACCGAATTGTTTTGTAAATTTCAAAGAATAAATTAACTTTGTGCCTCAAAACAAAAAATCAAATTACAAATAGAATGAACATTACATTAAAAAATACCGATTCGGTGAATGCCATCGTAAAAATCGACATTGTAAAAAATGACTATTCTGAAAATATTGAAACTTCTCTAAGAAAATTCAGACAAAAAGCTGATATTCCAGGTTTTCGTAAAGGAATGGCTCCTGCAGGAATGATAAAAAAGATGTATGGAGAAGCTATTATGGCTGAAGAAATCAACAAATTAGTATCTGAAAAACTATTCTCATATATCCGCGAAAATAAATTGAATATTTTAGGAGAGCCGATTCCGAATGAAACAGAACAAAAAGAAATTAATTTCGGAACTCAAGAAGATTTTGAATTTTGTTTTGACATAGGTCTTGCTCCTGAAATAGCCGTAGATATCAATAAAAAAGATAAATTACCCTATTATACAATTAAAATAGACGATGAGCTTTTAAATAAACAAATCGAATCATATAAAGCTAATTACGGAACATATAAACAAGTAGATGAATTTTCCGGGAAAGACATGCTCAAAGGAACTCTTTCCGAATGTGAAAACGGATCAATTAAATCTGAAGGATTACATGTAGAAGAAGCTGTTATGATGCCTTCTTACATAAAAGATGATGCCGAAAAAGCTAAATTTGAAAACGTAAAAAAAGGAGATGTTATTATTTACAATCCTTACAAATCTTACGAAGGAAACGAAACAGAATTATCCTCCTTTTTCAAAATAAGTAAAGAAGATGTAAATAAATATAACGGAGATTTCAGTTATGAAATCAAAGAAATAACACATTATGAAGAAGCTGAATTGAACGAAGAACTTTTCAATCGAGTTTTCCCCGAAGAAAACGTTAAAACAGAAACAGAATTCAAAGAAAAAGTTCGTGAGCAAATGGCTTCTCAATATGAAAGTAATTCTGACTATAAATTCTTATTAGATGCCCGTAATCTACTAGAAAAAAAAGCAGGAAACCTACAATTTCCTGATGCATTTTTGAAACGTTGGATGCTGGTATCCGATAAAAACCGTTCCATTGAGTCAATCGAAGAAGATTATCCTAAAATTATTGAAGATTTGAAATTTCACCTAATTAAAGAACAATTGGTGAAAGACAATGATATCAAACTAGAAGAAGGAGATTTGATAACATATGCCAAGCGGGCAGCTCTAGCTCAATTTGCACAATATGGTATGGCATCAGTTCCCAATGACATACTGGAAAACTATGCAAAAGATATGTTGAAAAAACAAGAAACTGTACAACATATTGCTGACAGAGCCATAGAAGACAAACTAATTAAATGTATCAAAGAAAAAGTACATGTAGACGAGAAACAAACATCAATAGATGAATTTACCAAACTATTCGAAAAATAATTTACTATGAATGATTTCAAAAAATATGCTACCAAGCATCTAGGAATTAATAGCCTAGCATTGGATCAATACATCCAATCTCAAAATATAAGGGCTGACCGAGAGTATCTGAACCCGTATATCCTGGAAGAAAGACAATTAAATGTATCTCAACTAGATGTATTTTCAAGATTAATGATGGACAGAATCATTTTCTTAGGAACAGCTATTGATGACTATACAGCCAACACAATCCAAGCCCAATTACTTTATTTAGATTCGAACGATCCGGGAAAAGATATTTCTATATATATCAATTCTCCTGGAGGTTCTGTATACGCTGGTTATGGAATATATGACACTATGCAATTCATTAATAGTAAAGTATCTACCATTTGTACCGGAATGGCGGCTTCTATGGCGGCTGTATTGTTAGTTGCCGGAGCAAAAGGAAAACGTTTTGCGCTGAAACATTCTCGTACAATGATTCACCAACCTTTAGGAGGAGCACAGGGACAAGCATCTGACATTGAAATAACTGCTCGGGAAATATTAAAAGTAAAAAAAGAAATATATACCATTATTGCCGAACATTCCGGACAACCTTATGATAAAGTCGTAAATGACGGAGATCGTGATTTTTGGATGAATTCGGAGGAAGCAAAAGCTTACGGAATGGTAGATGAAATTCTTATTAAAAAGTAAAGAGTTAAAAGTTAAGAGTTTTCACTTCAGTGTATTCTTAATTCTCAATTCTTAATTCCAATTTTATGGCCAAATCAGAAGAATTTTGTAGTTTTTGTGGTAAACCAAAAAAAGAGATCAATTTGCTCATTGCAGGTTTATATGCCAATATTTGTGAAAATTGTGCGGAACAGGCATACCTGATAACAAAAGAATCTATAGGAACAAAAGGAAAAAACACACCTTTTATCCTTTCAAACGAAAAATTACCGAAACCAGCAGAAATCAAAGAATTTTTAGACCAATATGTTATTGGGCAAAACGATGCAAAAAGATATCTTTCCGTTTCTGTATACAACCATTATAAAAGACTTCTGCAACAAACAGAAAAAGATGATGTGGAAATTGAAAAATCCAATATCATCATGGTAGGAGCTACCGGAACCGGAAAAACTTTATTAGCAAAAACAATTGCACGATTACTAAAAGTTCCTTTTACAATTGTAGATGCAACTGTGCTTACAGAAGCTGGGTATGTAGGTGAAGACATTGAAAGTATCCTGACAAGGTTATTACAAGTCGCTGATTATAACGTCGATTTAGCACAACAAGGCATTGTATTCATTGACGAAATTGACAAAATAGCAAGAAAAGGAGATAATCCTTCCATTACTCGAGATGTTAGTGGCGAAGGTGTGCAACAAGGATTGCTCAAACTACTCGAAGGATCTGTAGTCAACGTACCTCCACAAGGAGGGAGAAAACATCCTGATCAAAAAATGATTGCAGTAGATACCAAAAATATTCTTTTTATCTGTGGAGGTGCTTTTGATGGAATCGAGAAAAAAATAGCCCAACGACTCAATACAAAAGTTGTCGGATATACTTCATCTAACGAAAAGAATAAAATCAAAACTGAAAATTTATTGCAGTATATTAGCCCCCAAGATTTAAAATCATTTGGGCTGATTCCGGAAATTATCGGACGGCTTCCTATATTGACATATTTGAATCCTTTGGATAAAAATACTTTGAGAAGTATTTTAACAGAACCTAAAAATTCAATTGTCAAACAATATGTCAAATTATTTGAAATGGATAATGTCACCTTGACATTTGACGAAAATGTATATGATTATATCGTCGACAAAGCCATTGAATATAAATTAGGAGCCAGAGGATTACGTTCCATAACCGAAGACATTATGATAGATGCTATGTTCCATATGCCTTCAACTGGAGAAAAAACATTACATATCGACTTGAACTACGCACAAGAAAAAGTAGAAAAATCTGAGAGTAAACGCCTTAATGTAGCATAACAAAAAAAAATGTATTTTTTTTTTCGAAATGATACTATTATTTCATTTCTTCTGTATAACTTTGTTTTAAGAAAAATAATTCCACGATTTATTTTATGGTTAAAAAAGACCTACTGACAGAAGAACTAAAAAAAAACTTTGGCTTTGACACCTTCAAGGGAAATCAAGAAGCTGTTATTCGTAATATTTTAGAGGGGAAAGACACTTTTGTGTTGATGCCTACCGGTGGAGGAAAATCACTGTGTTACCAACTCCCTTCATTAATGATGGAAGGTACGGCAATCGTTATCTCGCCTCTTATTGCATTGATGAAAAATCAAGTAGATGCTATGCGTAACTTCAGTGAAGAAAACGGAGTGGCGCATTTCATCAATTCCTCATTAAATAAATCTGCCATAGAGCAAGTCAAAGATGATATTGTCTCCGGAAAAACAAAATTATTATATGTGGCCCCGGAGTCTTTAACGAAAGAAGAAAATATTGAATTTTTGCGCCAAGTTAAAGTTTCTTTTTATGCAATCGATGAAGCACATTGTATATCGGAATGGGGACATGATTTCCGCCCGGAATACAGAAGAATTAGACCGATTGTCAATGAAATAGGCAAAAAACCTTTAATTGCGTTAACAGCAACGGCAACTCCGAAAGTGCAACACGATATTCAAAAAAATCTTGGCATGATGGATGCTATTGTGTTCAAATCATCCTTTAACCGCCCTAACTTATATTATGAGGTAAGACCTAAAAATAATAATGTAGATAAGGAAATCATCAAATATATAAAAACACAAGCCGGGAAATCCGGTATTATTTATTGCTTATCCCGGAAAAAAGTAGAAGATTTTGCTGAAATCCTCAAAACAAATGGTATTAACGCTTTACCCTACCATGCAGGAATGGATTCCCAGACCCGCTCAAACAATCAAGATGCTTTTTTGATGGAAGAAGTAGATGTGATCGTTGCAACTATCGCTTTTGGTATGGGAATTGATAAACCAGATGTCCGTTATGTAATACATTATGATATTCCTAAAAGTTTAGAAGGTTATTACCAAGAAACCGGAAGAGCCGGAAGAGACGGAGGAGAAGGTAAATGTATCGTCTTTTATGTAAATAAAGACCTGCAAAAATTAGAAAAATTCATGCAGGGAAAACCTATATCAGAACAAGAAATCGGCAAACAATTACTGGAAGAAACAAAGGCTTATGCAGAATCCTCCATTTGTCGAAGAAAAATGTTGTTACACTACTTCGGAGAAGAATATACAGAAGAGAATTGTGGTAATTGTGATAATTGTTTAAATCCCCAAAAACAAGTGGAAGCAAAAGATTTATTAATTGCAGTATTAGAAACCATCTTAGCTTTGAAAGAAAAATTTAAAGCAGAATATGTCGTAAACGTACTATTAGGTAAAGAAAATTCAGAAATAGAATCTTATGGGCATCCAGATTTGGAAGTTTTTGGCTGTGGAACCGATGAAGATGAAAAAACATGGAATGCTGTAATCCGCCAAGGAATGATTGCAGGTTATATTGATAAAGATATTGAAAATTACGGGCTATTGAAAATTACTCCATCCGGTAAAAAATTTCTTGAAAAACCGGTTTCTTTTAAAATTGTAAAAGATACTGATTTCGAGGAAGATGAAGAAAATCCGGAAATTCCTATCCGTGGAGGGGCTACTTCTGCTGTAGATCCAGTGTTGTACTCCATCATGAAAGACTTGAGGAAAAAACTATCTAAAAAATTAGACGTTCCCCCTTATGTTATTTTTCAAGATCCTTCTTTGGAAGCTATGGCAACTACTTATCCGGTTACATTGGAAGAATTACAAAATATCCCGGGAGTGGGAGCCGGGAAAGCCAAAAGATATGGAGAAGATTTTATTGCAATCATCAAAAGACATGTTGAAGAAAATGAAATCGAAAGACCGGAAGATTTACGGATACGTACGGTAGCCAATAAATCTAAAATGAAAGTTTATATTGTACAAAGTATAGACAGAAAAGTTGCCCTTGACGATATTGCACTTACAAAAGGACTTGAATTTTCCGAATTATTAGATGAAATAGAAGCTATTGTTTATTCCGGTACCAAAATCAACATCGATTACTTCTTGGATGAAGTCATGGACGAAGATCATGTAGAAGATATTTATCTTTATTTCAAAGAATCTGAAACAGACAATTTAGAAGATGCTATCTCTGAGTTAGGAAACGATTATACCGAAGAAGAAATTCGCTTGGTAAGAATTAAATTTTTATCAGAAATGGCCAATTAGTTCCAAAAAAATAACTACATTTGCACGCAATAAATTTTAACGCCATCCTTTATGTCATTTATTGCAGATAGATTAGTTACAGACGGCTTAACATTCGATGATGTTTTATTAGTGCCGGCTTATTCGGAAATTCTTCCGAGAAGTGTTGATCTCACATCCAAGTTCTCAAGAAATATCAAGCTAAATATTCCCATGGTATCTGCAGCAATGGATACCGTTACGGAATATAAAATGGCTATTGCCCTTGCAAGGGAAGGTGGTATAGGTGTCATTCATAAAAACATGTCGATCGATGAACAAGCCAAACAAGTAAAGGCAGTAAAACGAGCTGAAAATGGAATGATATCAAACCCTGTAAGTATCAAAAGGGGCAAAAAAGTTTCAGATGCTCTGGCACTCATGTCTGAATATAGAATCGGAGGAATTCCTGTAGTGGATGATAACCATCATTTAGTAGGTATCGTAACCAATCGGGATCTTCGTTTTCAAAGAGATATGAATAAGTTGATCGATGAGGTGATGACTAAAGAAAATCTGGTTACAACCAATCAATCGACAGATTTAGAATCTGCCACAGACATTCTTCAACAATATAAAATAGAAAAATTACCGGTAGTTGACGATAACAACAAATTAATCGGTCTTATTACATATAAAGATATTACCAAAGCAAAAGATAAACCTTTTGCCTGTAAAGATTCCTTAGGAAGGCTACGTGTTGCCGCAGGAGTAGGCATTACTCCTGATACATTTGATAGAATTTCTGCTTTGGTAGAATCCGGAGCAGATGCAATTGTTATTGATACCGCTCACGGACATTCTATCTATGTAGTAGAAGTCCTGAAAGAGACAAAAAAGAAATTTCCCAATGTAGATATTGTTGTAGGTAATATCGCCACTGCAGATGCGGCAAAAATGTTAGCTAAAGCCGGAGCTGATGCACTCAAAGTAGGCATAGGACCAGGTTCTATTTGCACAACTCGTGTTATTGCAGGAGTAGGCGTACCACAATTATCTGCTATTTATGAGGTATCTAAAGCTCTGAAAGGAATTGACGTTCCTGTTATTGCAGATGGTGGTCTACGTTACTCAGGAGATATTGTAAAAGCTTTAGCTGCAGGAGCATCTTCTGTAATGATGGGGTCTTTATTGGCCGGTGTAGAAGAATCTCCAGGAGAAACTATCATCTACAACGGAAGAAAATTCAAATCATACCGAGGAATGGGTTCTCTAGAAGCTATGCAAAAAGGTTCTAAAGACCGATATTTTCAAGATGCAGAAGATGATATAAAAAAATTAGTTCCGGAAGGAATCGCTGCCAGAGTTCCATTCAAAGGATTATTATATGAAGTTATTTACCAAATGGTAGGAGGACTTCGTGCAGGGATGGGTTATTGTGGCGCTGCAAATATGAATGCATTGCATAATGCCAAATTCATCCGAATTACTAATGCAGGAATAGCAGAAAGCCATCCACATGATGTAGCTATCACTCAAGAAGCTCCCAACTATTCAAGAGGAGAATAAAATATATACAATTTTTCCACTAATTATTCGTTAATAAAAAGGTATCAAGAACATTATTAATTTTAATTCAATATGAGAAAGTATTTTATTATCCTTTCACTTGGATTCTTTTCTATAATAATCAAAGGACAAGTTAATGATCCTGTAGTTATGAAGGTTAATGGGAAAGACATTAAAAAATCGGAGTTCGAATATCTTTATAAGAAAAATAATACAGGCATTGCACTAAATGAATACCTGGAATTGTTTAAAAACTTCAAGTTGAAAGTTGCCGAAGCAGAAGCTCAAGGGATTGACACTACTGCTGCTTTTGTTAAAGAATTGAAAGAAAATCGCGATCAATTGGCAAAACAATACCTGAAAGAACCTGCTATTAATGAATCTATACTCATTAATGAGTATAATCGATTGAAAGAGGACGTAGAAATCAGCCACATTGCTTTTCCCATTAAATTAGAAAAAGAAATGGGTCAAGATGGAAAAGAAGAATTATTTCCTTCATCTTTTTTATTCCCGGCTGATACTTTACTTGCATATAAAAAAGCTATACAATACAGGAATCGCTTACTAAAAGGAGAAAAAATAGACAAAATTGCATCAGAAATAGAAAAGTCATACAAATTACCCAATACCCCTCCTACTTACATGGGATGGATACCGGCTATGATGATGTTGCCTACCATCGAAGACGCAATATTCAATACCCCTGCCGGTTCTATAAGTATGCCTGTACGTTTCAATGCTATATATTTATTATTTCAAATACATGATAAAAGGCCTTCTAGCGGAGAAATTAATGCATCTCACATCATGGTAGCTTGTCCTGGCAATGCAGATACAGTACAAGTAGAAGACGCAAGAAAAAAAGCTTTTAGTATATACAGACGTGTAACTACAGGTGAAGATTTTGCCAAATTAGCTAAAGAACTATCTGATGATAAAGGATCCGGTCAACAAGGAGGAGAACTAGGATGGTTCGGCACAGGGAGAATGGTAAAAGAATTTGAAACCATGGCTTTTTCTTTAAAGAAAAAAGGAGATATCAGTATTCCTGTAAGGAGCCAATTCGGTTTCCACATCATCAAACTGAATGATGTGCGTGCAATGGAACCTTTTGAACAAAAGAAAGAGCAAATCATTGGCTTCTTAAGTCGTGGAGAAAGAGCATTCGAGCTCCAAAAACCCGGAATTGATGAAATGAAAAGAAAAAGTAATTACACTATCAATGACAATGCATATAAAACTTTAAAAAATATTTCAGAAACCAACTTTCCTGTTGACACTGCTTTTCAAAGGAAAGCAATGGCTATCAATGGTGTTTTATTTTCTATCTGGAATAAACCCTATCAAATATCAGATTTTCTTTCTTTTACTGAAAAAACAAGATCGCCTTATTTCCTTTCTACTGAAATTCTGGAAGATAGATATAATGCATATGTCTTAGATTTGTTGAGAAAAGAAGAAAATAATCATTTGGAAGATGAGTATCCGGAATTTAGAAATCTAATGAAAGAATATCATGACGGATTTCTTTCTTATGAAGTGACACAAAACGAAGTTTGGGAAAAAGCATCTAAAGACACATTAGGTTTGACGGATTTCTTTAATACCAATAAAGCCAACTATAATTGGGATCAGCCTCATTATAAAGGATGTGTTGTGTTATGTAAAGATAATAAAGTTAAAAAAGAAGCAACTAAATCTGTGAAAAAGATGACTTCTGATGAAGCTGCCAAATTCCTCACTAAAGAATTTAACACGGACTCGGTTAAGGTTGTGAAAATTGATAAAGGACTTTTCAAACAAGGAGATAATTCATATATCGACGAAACCATCTTCAAAAAAGGGAAAGCAGAAAAGAACAAAGATTTTCCGGAATTTTTCCTTGTCGGAAAACTTTTGAAAGATGGTCCGGAAACTTATTCTGATATTGGAGGTCAAGTCATTTCAGATTACCAAAATTATCTGGAAGAAGAGTGGATCAAAAAACTCAGGGCTAAATACCCCATAGAAGTATATCAGGATGTGTTAAAAACAATAGATTAAAACTCCACCCGAGAGATTGTTACAAATCAAACAAACTCTCGGGTTTATTCATCATATGAAGTATTTTTCAGCCATTATTATCATATTTCTTTTTTGTTCTTGTAATAAAACTACGAATTCCTCTCTCGAGAAAGAAGGAATCATCCAAGTAGGAGAACACATATTAACAGAACAAACATTGAAAGAACATCTTCCTGAAGGGATAAACTCAAAAGACAGCTTGATTTTAGCCGAAAGTTATATCGAAACATGGATAAAAGAAAACCTGATGTATGATTTGGCCCAAAACAACCTAAGTAATGAAGAAGAAATTGATCAATTAGTAGAAAATTACCGTAAATCATTAATTACATACCAATACCAAGAAAAGCTCATCAATGAAAAAATGTCAGAAGAAATTTCTGAAGAAGAAATAAAAGATTATTACGAAAAACATGCGGACAAAATTAAATTGGAAACTACCCTTATTAAAGGATTATTTCTAAAAGTTCCAGCAGATGCTCCCCAAATTAACAAAATTAAAGAATGGTATAAATCTCCGTCAATCAAAGACTTGGAAAATATTGAAAAATACAGCCTACAAAATGCCGTAAATTATGATTACTTTTACGACCATTGGGTAAAATTAGACGATATTATTCGGTTATTTCCGCCTACATGGACTAATCCAACAGCGATGCTTAAACAACAAAGGCAAATAGAAATAGAAGATAGTATTTTTTGTTACCTATTAAATGTAAAAGAAGTTCTTTTTGCAGGAGAAAAAGAACCTTATGAATATGCAAAATCAAATATCAAAGAAATGATCGTTAATCAAAAAAGATTGGAATTTCTTCAAAAATTTGAAAATGATTTGTATAAAACAGCTGTAAACAAAGGCATGGTTAAACGATTAAAAAAACAAAACTAAATATAATGAGAAGATTCTTTGTAAAAACTATACTAATTTGTTGTATTAGTTTCTTTTGTATAGAAATTAATGCTCAAGACAATGTTATAGACGAAGTTGTTTGGGTTGTTGGAGATGAAGCTATCTTAAAATCAGACGTAGAAAATATGCGCTTACAAATGCAATATGAAGGAGAACGTATGAAAGGAGATCCATATTGTATCATCCCTGAGCAAATGGCCATTCAAAAACTATATCTACATCAAGCCAGATTAGACAGTATCGTTGTGAGTGATTCTCAAGTATTACAAAATGTAGATCAATGGATTAATTATGTAATGAATCAAATTGGATCTAAAGAAAAAATGGAAGAATATTTCAATAAACCTCTTGCACAAATTAAAGAAGAAAGAAGAGAAATATTGAAAGAACAACAAACAGTAAGGCAAGTACAACAAAAACTAATCGGAGATACTAAAGTTTCTCCGTCAGAAGTACGAAAATATTATACTCAATTACCAAAAGACAGTCTTCCTTTTATTCCGACAACCGTAGAAGCTCAAATTATTACAATAGAGCCTAAAATTCCTATTCAAGAAATTGATGAAATAAAAGCAAGATTACGCGAATACGCCGAACGAGTAAATGCTGGAGAAACTAAATTTTCAACATTAGCTCGTTTATGGTCAGAAGATAAAGCTTCTGCTTCCCGCGGAGGAGAATTGGGTTTTATGGGAAAAGGTCAATTAGTTCCGGAATTTGCTGCTGTAGCATTTAACCTGACCGATCCAAATAAAGTATCTAAAGTAGTGGAAACAGAATATGGTTATCATATTATTCAACTGATAGAACGAAGAGGCGATCGTATTAATTGCCGTCATATATTATTAAAACCGAAAGTATCTCAAAAAGAACTGAATGAATCTATCTCTAAATTAGACTCTATAACTTCTGACATCAAAGGAGGTAAATTTACATTCGAAGAAGCTGCTTCTTATTTGTCGTATGACAAAGATACACGTAATAATAAAGGATTACTAGTCAATTTTAATCAAGAAAGCAATTATTCCGGAACTTCTAAATTTGAAATGCAGGAACTTCCTCAGGAAATAGGACAAGCAATAAAGAATATGCAACCAGGAGAAATTTCCAAACCATTCCCAATGATCAATTCCAAGCAAAAAGAAGTGGTTGCTATAGTCAAACTTAAAACACGGGTAGAAGGCCACAAAGCGAATATATCTGATGACTACCAAACCCTGAAACGTATTGTAGAAAATAAAAAACGGGAAGATATCCTCAAAAACTGGGTTGCCAAAAAACAAAAAGAAACTTATATCCGTATCAATGACAATTGGAAAAATTGTGATTTCCAAAGTGATGGTTGGATAAAAGAATAAATCATGTATGAGGGAGACAAAAAAAACAAACCGTAAAAAGCGAATATCATTCACAGGAATTTGCTGTTGTTTGTTTGTATGTATCGGCATTGCCGGAACGGTGAATACCAGACCGAAAGTCACCCAAGTAAAAATGGTATATGCAGATTCCTTAAGTTTCAATAAAAAATTTAACGCAGACATACACGTTGCCCGGGGGAATGTGATTTTTGTTCACGACAGTACTTATATGTATTGCGACAGTGCTTATCTTTACAAATCAACCAATACGCTTGAAGCTTTCGACAATGTAAGGATTGAACAAGGAGACAGCCTTTTCATTTATGGTGATTACCTAATCTATGAAGGTAATATTCAGTTAGCTAAAATGCGCAATAATGTGCGTATGGAACATCATGACGCTACCCTCTTTACTGATAGTTTTAATTATGACAGGGCTAAAAATATTGCTTATTATTTCGATGGAGGAATGTTAGTTGATTCTACAAATGAATTGACTTCTATTTATGGACAATATTTACCTGGAAGTAAAGAAGCCACTTTCAGGAAAAATGTCAAATTGGTTAATGACAAAATTATCCTTCGCTCTGACACTTTGAAATACTGGACTGATACCAAAATTGCTATTATCTCCGGTCCTTCTGTAATCGAATCTGATAGTGGGGTTATCTATTCCCGTTCCGGTTGGTATAATACACAAACAGATGATTCTAGACTATATAAGCGTTCTACGGTCGTAAGTAAAGACGGGAATAAAAAACTTACTGCAGATACTCTGTTTTATAACCAACAAACAGGATTTGGAGAAGCCTTCGGAAATATGTTTCTAAATGATTCCGTAAAAAAAATCATTTTGACCGGAAATTATGGATGGTACGATGATTTTAAAGGAAGAGCCATGGCTTCTGATTCTGCTCAATGTATCGAATACTCTCAAGGAGATAGCCTATTTTTACATGCAGATACGTTGAGAATGTTAACCGTAGGGAATAATGAACGAGAAATGAAAGCCTATTATGGCGTCAGATTCTTCAGAAATGATTTACAAGGAGTATGTGATTCTATGCAATTTAACACTAACGACTCTGTTCTTTACTTGTTTACTGATCCTGTTTTGTGGAATTCTGGTTACCAATTAACCGGAGACACTATTCATATTCATTTCAACGACAGTACTATTGACCATGCTCATGTATTTAATTATGCTTTTGCTATGGAAAAGATTGATTCTTCTTATTTCAATCAACTGAAAGGAAACGATTTAAAAGCTTATTTCAACAGTGGAGAATTAAGGCAAATCTATGTTAATGGAAACGCTGAAACAATTTTTTATCCTATGGAACAAGATAGTTCTTTCATTGGAATGAATTATACCCAAAGTGGTTTTTTCCGCATATTCATCAAAGACAAACAGTTGGAAAAAATGGTTATTTGGCCTCAACCTCAAGGATCAACAATTCCCCTACCCGACCTAACTTCTGAAAATCAATTTCTAAAAGGGTTTATGCTGTTAGATTATCTTCGTCCTAAAAACAGGTATGATATTTTTCTAAAAATCAAACGTAAACAGGACGAGAATGTTCCCCGAAGAAATAGAAAATTTGTATATTAGCAGCAAAAAAGCTTATCTATGGGTTTCTTTTTCTTTTATAATAATAGAAAACCTCGATCTTTCGAACATAAAGGCATCTATCAAAAAAATACAAAAAAACATTCAGATAAATGGCGACAATTACCTGGGAAAAAGAAAAAGCAAAAAAATTCATCTCGGATAATAATATTATTAGTTCTTTTACTGTTGTTGCTATATTTTATTTTGGGATGACAGATTTT
The DNA here is from genome assembly GCA_031552425.1 of Bacteroidales bacterium. GTDB lineage: Bacteria > Bacteroidota > Bacteroidia > Bacteroidales > Azobacteroidaceae > JAISFI01. The sequence continues at coordinate 38,086 of JAVBMM010000157.1, forward strand.
ATATGTTAAAATTTACTTATCATGAGTGATATTATCCGTTTATTACCTGATTCCATTGCCAATCAGATTGCTGCAGGAGAAGTTATACAACGCCCTTCTTCTGTGGTAAAAGAATTGATGGAAAATGCAATTGATGCAGGTGCTGATCATATAAAAGTTTTGATTAAAGATGCCGGAAGAACATTGATTCAGGTCATAGACAACGGGAAAGGCATGTCGGAAACAGATGCCCGTATGGCTTTCGAACGCCATGCTACATCTAAAATCCAAAAAGCCGAAGATATTTTTGCTTTACGTACATTAGGATTTAGAGGAGAAGCTTTAGCATCCATAGCTGCAGTATCTCATATAGAGTTAAAAACGAAACAAAAAGAATCGGAAACCGGTACTTTAATTAACATTTCTGCTTCCAAATTTGAAAATAAAGAAGATATAGCTACAAGTGATGGAAGTATATTTTCCGTTAAAAACTTATTTTTTAATATTCCCGCAAGGAGAAAATTCTTAAAATCCAATGAAACAGAATTCAGGAATATTTTAGCTGAATTTGAGCACATTGTACTAGTCAATCCTGATATTTCATTTCAATTATTTCATAATGATATAGAGATATTGAACCTTCCATCTACACATATTCGTCAAAGAATCATTAACACATTCGGAAAGAACTTGAACCAACAACTTCTACCAGTTCATATAGAAACATCTCTTATCAAGTTATCCGGATTTGCAGGAACTCCTGTCTCTGCAAAAAAGAGAGGTGCATTACAGTATTTTTTTGTCAATGGACGCTACATGAGGCATCCCTATTTTCACAAGGCTGTCATATTAGCTTTTGAACCATTTATCCCTGCCGGAGAATCGCCTAATTATTTCCTTTATTTTGAAATTGATCCTTCATGCATCGATGTGAATATTCATCCGACAAAAACAGAAATCAAATTTGAGCATGAACAAGCTATTTTTCCTATCATAACAGCTGCGATCAAAGAAGCTATCGGAAAATCTGCGTCCATCCCCACCATAGAATTTAATAACGAAGGAATGATCGATATTCCTGTTTATAACGAAAATAAAGTAAAAACGATAACTTCTCCGAAAATTGATTATAAATCGGATTACAATCCTTTCAAACAATCTTCAACTTCATGTAAACCCAATCGTGATTGGGAAAAATTATTTGAAAAAGACAATAAAGAAATTATCATTCCGGAAACTCCCGTAGAAAAAAAACAAACCAATGTCAATCTTTTTGAAAATGTACAAAACCAGCATTACTTATACAAAAGCAAATATATCATTACTACATTAAAGTCCGGTTTAGCATTGATAGACCAAAGGCGTGCACATATCCGTATTCTTTTTGATCAATACATGAAACAAATCCATGAAAAACAAGGTATTTCTCAAGGTTTATTATTTCCGGAGATGATTTTCTTTACTCCGCAAGAAGCCGCCGTTCTTCCATGTATTCTTGAAGATTTATCTTTTATCGGATTCGAATTGTCTGATCTGGGAGGAAACACATTTTCCGTCAATGGTGTACCTGCAGGAGCTGAAAATACTAACGTGATTGAAAGTCTGAAAGACATGATTGCCAAAGCAATGGAAACAGGATGTGAAATCAGGGAAGATGTTTGTGAATCAATGGCATTATCTTTTGCCAAACAATCGGCAATCACATATGGAAAGGTATTAAATCCCGAAGAAGTAGATCATTTGATTGCTGGGCTTTTCACTTCGACATCTCCCAATTATACCCCCGATGGAAAAGTAATTATTTCTATGATAAATGATGATGAACTGGAAAAGCGTTTTAAATAAAACATTAATAATAAGTCTTTTATTACATTTTTCTTGTACCTCAACAAACAAAAATGACAATCAAGAAACGACACCGTCCCTTTCCGATCAACAAGAAATAATTGTAATTGATAGCCTCGAAAAAGAAGATATATATTCTAACAATTACCCATCTTTGGTTAATATTCAATCACTAGACAGTACATTGTTGGTTGATTTGAAATATGCTACAAAGGATAATTTCACAGGAAAAATTTTATACAAAGATTTAAAAGTAGCATATTTACAAAAAGAAGCAGCAGAGATGTTGGTCACCTCTCACCAATACTTAAAAAATTTGCGACCCGGTATGCGCCTACTAATTTTTGATGCTCTTCGTCCGCTTTGTATACAAAAAGAAATGTACGAATCCGTTAAAAATACTCCATACCGACAATATGTGGCCAATCCGGAAAGGACAGGACTTCATAATTACGCCGCTGCTGTAGATATAACTATTGTTGATTCTCTTAATTATGCCCTAGATATGGGAACTCCTTTCGATTTTTTCGGACGTGCTGCAGGAATCAATAATGAAAAACAACTCATTTTAGAAGGAATTCTTACAAAAATCCAAGTTGAAAACAGGAAACTTTTACGTGAAGTGATGGCCTTCTCCGGATTTCAAACCATCAGAGGAGAATGGTGGCATTTCAATGCCTGCTCTTTAAGCGAAGCCAAAAGAAAATATGAGTTAATCGAATGCTTTTAACCCATATTTCCCTTAGAGCCTGTTTATTAAAAAAACAATTGCAACTGAGCCGCAAGCATATTATTTGCTCCTAAAGATTTATTATCCGTATAGATATAGTTCAACTGAATACGAGATAAAAATGCAAAATAATAATTGATACCGGCAGTAATATCGGCTATCTGATTGTTTTTAATATCTCTGTCATTATCGTAATAATCGTACTTTCCTAATATTTCCCATTTATCCGGAACTATTTTCCAAACAGCAGAAGCATAAAATCCATTCCTTTTCAATCCTCCGTCATTTGCTTCCATATATTCCGAACGGGAATAGAAATGTTTTCCTGAATATTCAGCTCCGGCTGCCCAATGGTTCCTGACATGATCAGCAGGAAGTTGCACATTGGCAGGATTTCCGATCTCTTGAGGATTTTGTCCGTACAATTTTCCTGAATACACAGAACCACCTACTCTTAGACCTTTAACCGGCTGAAAGTATGCTGTTCCAATAAAATCTTTATGATTATTATTATCTTTTGCATTCATTCCTGTACCATTAAATAAACCGGTATAATATTCCAGTAAAAAGAAGTCTTTATGAGGAAATATTTTTCCTGAGAGTTGGAGACCTCCATCACGCCCTGCTTTAACTCCGGTATAGGTTCCTAATGGTCCATATTGATTAAAATCACCAACGCTACCGGACATAGCACTTGCAGAGCGGGAAAAATAGATAGTTTCTATCCTTGTAGGCGACATTGGATTTTCTATGGTAAAAGGTATTTTATATTGCCCGAATCTCACATTGATAGCATTCATAGGAAGCCATTCTCCATACAACTCGTGTAACATAGGATTAGGGCCTAAATCATACATCAACATGTAACCGAATTGACCTTTGGGACCCAATTTCCCAACTGCAAAAAGAATTGCCCTTAATACATCAATCGAATTATGAGAAGTTACGGGGATTTGTCCTCCTGCAGGATTCTCCGTAGCATTATACACAATTTGTCCATAACCGGAAAGACGAAAAGCATCACTCTGGAAAGCACTTTTTATCTTTTGAAAAGTTTCAGGTTTCTTTTTATTTTCACTTTGCTTGATCAGTGCATCTGCATCCTCTTGTGAAATCATTTCTTTATCTACCAACATTTTAAGGATATCTTTTGTTTCCTGAGAAAAAACCGGAACAAAAAATAGAAAAGTCATCGCAACTAAAAATAGTTTTTTCATACATCAAACTTTTATTCATTAATTATTTATCTACATTTTTCCATTTGCATAAAAAATCTTCAATCAGATCAATCATAAAAAACAACAAAAATCCTATCAAAGATAAAATCAATATACCTGCATACATTTGTGTATATGACAAGCGCATCCATGCATCCATAATGTAAAAACCCATTCCTCGTTCTGTCCCATATGTTTCCATAAAGAAAAGGACTGAAAGCGCTGTCCCTACAGCAATTCTAAGATTTGTAAGTACTTCCGGAATAATTGCAGGAAGGGTAACCCATCTCAGTATTTGTATCTTACTCGCCCCCAATGAACGAACTACATGAAAGCTTTCTTTAGATATATGTAAAACCCCATCGCGAGTAGCAATGATAATCTGAAAAACAAGAATCAGGACAATCATTGTCACTTTTGCCGATTCTCCGATACCTAACATAAGCATTACAAGGGGCAATAAAGCTAACTTGGGAATTGGATAAGAAAAATACACCAACGGACTACATATTTTATTTATTTTAGGAGAAGACGATAAAAATAATCCGACCGGAATACCTATCAATAAAGATAACAATAAACCTTCTACCACACGAATTAAACTAGCAATAATGTGTAAAAACATTCCGGATTGTAAAATATTTCCCAAAGACAAATAAACATCAATCGGACTAACCAATACTGGAGATTTTATTATTTCTGCAGCAATTAACCACAAAAGGTTAAAAAACAAGAAACCATAAATAAATACAATACATTTTTTGCTTATTCGTCCGCTCTCCATATCTGATTCATGTATTGATTCAATTGTTGTTCAAAATTCCAGCGATCCTCATCAGAAGGTTTTACCCCTTTCTGAAAAAGCGGATTTTCTATGATCTTTAGTATTTCTGATGGCTGTTTTGAAAGGAAGACAATATATTTTCCCATACAAACTGCTTCTTGTAAATTGTGTGTAACAAAAAGAGTAGTTATTTTCTGACTTTTCCAAAGTTGCAAAAACAAATCCCTGGATTTCTGAGCTGTGAAAGCATCCAATGAGGAAAAAGGCTCATCCATTAATAATAGATCCGGTTGAATAATCCAGGCACGGGCTAAAGCCGTTCGCTGCCGTTGTCCCCCACTTAGTTCCCGGGGATATTTATCCAAGCAATCTCTCATCTCAAGTTTATCTATAATCTTTTCTTTAAGAGGTGATTTTTCCCCTTTTATTTTTTCTCCCAAAGAAAGATTTTCTTCTACGGTCAACCAATCTAATAATCCATAATGTTGAGGGATATATCCTAAAGAATATTTTTTAGGTTCCAAGGGGGTTCCTTTCAATAAGATCTCTCCTTTATCCGGTTGAATAATCCCACAAATAGTTTTAAGTAAAGTTGATTTTCCACATCCTGAAGGACCAATAAGAACATAAATACTTCCTTCTTCTATGGTAAAATTAAAATTCCGGAATATTTCGTTTTTCCCGTATGATATATGTATATTTCGTAGCGTGAGAAACGACATATGTACCTTTATTTACTTATAAAACTAGAATCCAAAAGGTCCTGACCGGAAAAATCAGCAGGAATTAAATCCTTCGATCTCAACCAATCAAGTGTTGCTTGAATATCTTTATCCTTCGGCATTTCTGCAGAAGTATAATGAGGTAATTTAACCGAATCAACAAGTTCTGGAGAAAAGCCAATATCATTAATCAGAATAGATTTAATATCATTCAATGAATGAGTTTGAATATATTCAACAGCCTCATTATAAGATTGATAAAATGCCTTTATTTGCTTATTTTTATGTTTAATAGCTTCAGAACTAAAAATAAAACCGGTAAGGGAATATCCCAATTCTTCCATAGAAACAATAGATACAGCTCCACGACCGGAAGCAATTGTAATAAAAGGATCCGGAAGTGCAGTAGCATCTGTTTGACCATTTATCATCATTTCCAAACGAATAGGAATCTTATTGACTTCTTGCTTTTCAATGTCATTCCCAGACATACCAACCGATTGTAAAGCTGCTTCTATACAATAATCAATCACGGTATTACGAGATACAGCAATTTTTTTCCCCTTCAAATCTTTTACACTTCGAATCGGACTATTGGGACCGGTCATAATATAAAAAGTAGCATTACATGCCGATGTTATTTTCAAATCAACTCCACCGGATTTTTGAAGAATTGCTCCTGTATAATCTATAACCGTTCCATCCAAATTTCCAGACTGAAAAGCAGCGTCTCTATCATTGGCAGAATAAAATTTCTGAATATCTACCTTTACTCCATACTTATCAAAAATACCTTTTTCTTTAGCAACTGCCAAAGGAACAAAATCCATAGAAGACATTACTCCTATTTTCAATTCTTCTACTTCTTGTCTTTTTTGTTTACAAGAGGCCAATAATAAGATAGAAATACAGACAAATATTAAACTTTGTTTTGCCTTCATGATTATTTTTAATGAGCAGCAAAGTTACAAAGTTTTTTTAGAAAAAATCCAGAAAATATTTGGAGAATAAAAATTATATTGTACCTTTGCATCGCTTTTGAAAGCAAGAGCAGTAAGAAATGAGGGCGTTTAGCTCAGCTGGTTCAGAGCATCTGCCTTACAAGCAGAGGGTCGGCGGTTCGAATCCGTCAACGCCCACTTAAAAATCAAGCAGTTACGATAAAAAGTAGCTGCTTTTTTCTTTTTATGTACACGTAATTTGTGAGCAAAATTGAAAATAATGATGAATAATTCGGAATTCAAACAAGAATATTCATCATTCACTTACTGATAGCTAATGCCAAGAGGTAAGAAGATTCTAGTCCTTTCATCCACACAACAAAGGAATCTCTTCATTTAATTTTGGAGGGACTTTTTTTATTTTGACAAGAAATGAACGTTTTCAACAAAAAAATGTTATCATTGCAAACTAAATCTTTTGCTAAGAATATATTTTTATGGAAAAAAAAGAACAGTTTTCTGGACTGGCAGCACTGAAGAAGGGAGATGATTTTTTTCATCCTGGTATTTCGGTCGATTGTGTTGTATTCGGCTTTCATGATGGTATATTGAAAATTCTTTTAAATCGTTATAAGGGATTCAAAGAATGGATGTTGCCTGGTAGTTTCGTTTTTAAGGATGAGGATGTGGATGCCGCAGCTCATCGTATTTTGGAAGAACGGACAGGATTAAAGAATGTTTTCTTAAAGCAATTTTATCTTTTTGGTGACGTTTCCAGGAAAATGAATTTTCGGGAAGAATCCAGGCTTGCGTTCAAAAAATATTATGGAATAGATATTGATGAAAATCACTGGTTTTATAAGCGAATGATAACAGTTGGGTATTTTGCTTTTGTTGATTTTACCCAGGTACAGTTGAGTGATGGATATGAAGGAGAAACAATCGAATGGAAGGAATTAAACAGTGATATTACTTTCTATTTTGACCATAAAAAACTTGTAAATAAGGCTATTGAAACAATACGACAACAGTTGAGTTTCATGCCTATGGGAAAAGAACTGCTCCCTGAAAAATTTACGTTACCAGAACTTCGGACTATCTATGAAACTATATTAGGAAAACCTCTCGACCGGAGGAATTTCCAGAAAAAAGTACTTTCCTTAGGCTACCTAGAGAAACTGCAAGAAACACGCAAAGGTGGTGCACATAAATCACCTATTCTTTATCGTATAGATCCAATAAAGTATGAACAAGCGCAAAATAGCGGAATTGAAGATAAAACCTGGGAATAATTTTTTATAGACCAATTCATTTCTCTATTTCTGCATATTCAGTTGCTTCCTTTACAAATACCTTTCCTGTAACTTCCTGTTTGGTTTTGGGATAAATTCCCATTTTGATCTTCCTAAATTCCAAAAAAACATTAAGAAAAATTAATGCGTATATTTAACACAATGATTGGCATTAATTTTGATACCCATTTTAATGTGTAAATAAAACACATTAATTAAATGTAGGAATTAATAATTATCACACAAAAAAATGGAAACAACAGGCTCTAGCTTTTTCAACAATGCATCTGACCAAAACATAAGCAATTCTTTTGATTATGCTTTGCAACAAACAAATTCAGATTTAAATGTCCAATCAAAATATGGACATAATCTTTTTGAAAACAATAATTTATTCGGTAAACAAACAGGTCAAATGTTATATGCTCCTCCTGCAGATCAAATGTTATATGCTCCTCCTGGACCTCCGACGGGTGGGGTTGTACCTGTTGATGACGGATATTGGGTACTTATTGCCTTAATGTTTATTTATATTATGTTGAAGTTTGTATTGAGGTTTCTTTTTGATAAAGATAATAACCGGATGAAATATATAGGAAAAACA
>JAVBMM010000134.1:0-3093 GCA_031552425.1 Bacteroidales bacterium
CATTTCAACGTAGGATAATCCTTTCTTGTAGTCATTGCGAATTTCCATCCAAATTTCTCCTCTCATTCTCTTGGCACACTCCTTCTGCTTTTGTTGTTTTTGAGTGTACCACATTGGATTTATCTGCGCCATAAAACTACATTTTTTATCCGACGTTTTCATTCATTTTATCACCGACGTTGACAGCCTTAACATGCAAATAGATTGGCAGAAACTTTCTCTGCTTTTTGTATAATAAAGCAGAACAATAAAACCGTTATATTGTTTAAAAAGCGCTTGACAATGTATTGAAAATGTGTTAATATACATGTACTAATCATTTTATTGTAACCTATTAGAAAATTTTAAAATTACTATTCAAAAGTTAATCGTCGCTTATTCGCGTTAATGGACGATAAGGATCATACAGCAGAACCCCGGTAGTGTGCTTATTTATCAGACGAAAGGGTTAAGCTGTATTTTTTGTTGAGTCTATTTTATTCATTGGTACATATCAAGTTTTGTGTCATGAACTAAAGTTTATGTTTTTTATAATGTTCTAAAACAATTTTTTCAAAGAAGTTTACATTGAAATAACATTAAAGTTTGAAGAATAAAAGATAGAAATCTAAAGGATTTGAATAATATAAAAATAAGCTGGATGTGGAATATAATATGTTGCAAAGTAAAAATAAAGTATGGAACATAATACCGGTTGATGAAAAATATGATTGTTTTTTAGGAAATATCATATCATATGCTCAAAGTTTTTCGATTAATTATGAGATGGGTTTATTGGGTACCTGGGGATTTGGTTATGATACAAATAATGAATATTCAATAGGTGAAAAAATAAACTTTAACTTTTATAATGCAATCGAAAATTTAAAATTTTTTCATGGAATAAAACTAAACAGATATCTATTATACAGTTCCAATGAGTTAGAAAATCTTTTAAACGATAAATTAATGAATGGGCCGGTTATCATTAGTGTTAATACATACTATTGTCCATGGTGCTTAAGTTATAAGAAATATGATTTGTATCATTATATTTTAGTTGTCGGTATTAAAAACAAAAAAATATCATTCATCGACACATATTTTGCCTCTAACAATGTTATGGAAATAGAAATAGACGCTTTGTCTTTCACATCCGGTATCGCGTTTACATTTGAGAAAGGCTTGACAGAATGTAAAAATGAGGACTATATATGCATATTAAGAAAAACATTGAAAAACATTCGTAAAACACAAATGATTAATAATTTATATAACTTTAAATCTGATTTGATCTCATTGGAATCATTCGACAATGAACTTGGAATATATAAAAATGATTTGACTGCAGTTCCTATTATTGTAAAATTAAATTATATATCATCATATAGAAAGAACATACATAAAGCATTAAATTATATAGGATCAATATTAGAACATCAAACCATTTTCCGCCATGTTTCTTTTTTATTTGATAGTCTTGGAATTGAATATTTACTATTAAAAAACAAATTAATTAAACAAATGATAATCGGTGATATAGACCAAAAATTTAATCTTAAAAAAATCAACGCTATTATTGATTTGGAAAAATTGTGTATTAATGAGATCTCTGATATACTTAGCAGCTTTGATTAATTATTTATTTTTGAAAAGGATGGTTCAGTATGATAGATATTAAGCCTATAGTTAATAAAAAAATAAATTGTTTAGATGGTTCTATAGCTACTGTTGCAGGATACTTTAACCGTAATTATGAAATGTTACTTTCAGATGCTTGGAGATTTGGTTTTGAAGCGTCTCAAGGTAAAGATACAAAGTGTTTTGGGAAATCAATAAGCGGCTACACGCTTTTAAACTTTTTAAATTTAAAAAAATACCATGGGATAGAAGTTAAATTTTATCATGGTCTTGATTATAAGAAATTTATAAAAGTTATTAAGAGTGAGTTAGATAAAGGAATCCCTGTTGGCATTAAGCTGGATTCCTTTTATTGTCCATGGGATAAAAATTATAACATTCTACATAATTCCGGACATCATTTCCTGGCAACAGCAATTGAGGAAAAAGAGATGTATTGTATGGATACATTTTATGAATATATTGGAACAATAGAGCTAGCATGTTTTCAAGAGTTGGAAAACAGACTTTTTACTTTTAATATTATAAATAAAACTACTGATGTTAAATATAAAACCGTTATTTTGGAATCTTTAAGCGGTATAGATATTGATTTTACTTATAAGTGTTTGTTAAATTTGGCTGATTGCATAGAAAATTATATAGATTATAAGGTGGAAACAGAGGGATATGAAAATGTCTGGCATTCGCCTTTAATTTATGAATTAGGACAAGTGCAATCTGGACGGTTAAGATATTATGTTTTTTTAGAATTTTTTTTAAAACGGTTTAACCTTATAGGACTTGAAGCTATTTTAAAAATGTTAGAATTGGCTGCTGAAGAATGGAATGCGGTTAGAAATGCGTTGGTAAAAAGTTTTATGGGTGACATCTTTGCAAATTTTAGAGGGAAAATTAGCGATAGAGTCAGAAATATTGCAGAGATAGAAAAGATCACATATTTTGAACTTAAAGAATTATGTGAAATTCATAATAAATAGGGAGATGGAATAGCTATGATTGGCAGAACTTTTCAAAAAGTTTATGATCAGTATGAAAACTCCGGTAAGAATAAATTCGTATTTTGGGAAAAATTACAGTCAACACAACAATCTAATCAGCTTCCTGTCAATTATTGCGGTATTACGGAAAATTTAAGTCACGAAGATACATGTGATATTATTATCAAAACTTTACCTAAATTTCTTTCTGAAAAGATTAATGCTTTCACGAACAATGATAATTCCATTGCAACCTTAAGATTTTTTGTTGGCGTATTTCTTATTCTTATTGCGCGTTATACTCAAAATGAGTCCGTTTTTGCGCCTGTATTTGTTAATGACTGTAACGAAGCGTATGTAAAATTTTATTCTTATGAATTACCTGGAAATATTTCGATTGGTTCCTTTCTTGATGAGATTAATAAAATTGACGAACTAATCGCCGAACCTACAAAGCTGCCACATGAGCAATTTTTGGATGTGCTTTACAGAT
>JAVBMM010000075.1:0-2745 GCA_031552425.1 Bacteroidales bacterium
ACCGTGGAAATGCTGAAAAATGATTGCTATCAATCCTGTTCGAATTTGGAAGATAAACATTTGCAACATACTGCTACCGAAGTTTCCATACAGAAGAAGGAACCCGGCAAAGACCCCTACCGTTGGAGATACCTTGCTATCTGCCTGATTGTTTGGGGAGCTGTTATTTCCGGAATCATTTTTATCCGGAAAAAATAAAATATAGTAGGGCTGCAAGACCATTATAGTCCTATTGTAAGAGTCGTACAGCCCTACTGCAAGACTCTTACAGCCCTACTGTAATGTTTCTACAGTCCTACTACAAGAGCATTATAGCCCTACTATACACTCCCTGTAGCAGGACTATATTTCTTCACTTCTTACTACTCTCTCCTTGTCATATTATTTCGGAATTTTCCCGGACTGATTCCTTGATGCCGTTTAAATACCTTATTGAAATAACGAGCAGTATTAAATCCGCAACTATATGCTATCCCTTCAATTGTGTCATCTGTTTTTCTCAGGAGATAAATGGCCTGTTCGATACGAACTTCATTTATATAATCACTGAAATTTAATCCTGTATGTTGCTTGAAAAAACGGGAAAAACCGTTTACGGAAAATCCTGTTATTCCGGCTACTTCTTTTATTTTGATGGATTTTCCATAGTTCTCCCTGACAAAATTTCTCACTTTGTTGATTTTATTCATGGCTGCTGATGAAGCATTCATCGTATTTTTTTGTCCGGATTTAATCATTTGACACTCTGATCCGGCCAATATCTTCATGACTTGAAAAAGTTCTAAAATTGAGTCTACACTTTCATTTGTTGTTAATCCCTCTATCATTTTTTCTACTTTATATACCGTATTGTGGTGAAAAATCAGGTTCCCTGTAGAATGGAATAATTTATTCCCTATTGTTATAAAAGGCTTTTTCCCAAATGAATCCACCAAAAATTCAGAAAAAATCACTTGTGTAATTTGTTTTATTTCTGTGGTTTCATAAGAAAACGGATACGAAAACTCCGGACAGGTGAATATAAGCCCGGATGTTCCGTCCTTCTTTCGAATCAATGTTAAAGTGTAATAAAGACTTGCCGGTAAAGATTTACTAAATCTTTCAGCATTGAAAACACACACATCAAATAACTTATTCTCATCAAGAATAATGTTGGTTTTGGATAAATGATTACTCATTAGTTAATTGGTTTTAAGTTAAAAAACTCCTAAAAAAGATCTTATGAAAAATTCTTAAACAGTTTCTAAAAATTATTCTCTTTTTAAGGAAAGAGTACCTTATTGTTTTAAAATAAAAAAACAGTAATAATTTAATATATAAAATATAATAAGTAATTATTTTTTTAATTATTTTTGTAAATACCATTTTAGAAACATTTTAATACAATACCATGAAAAAAGCAACATTAACTCATTTGGACGAGGAAATAATCGTCATGGCATGCGGTGATCTTACCCGTATTTTGTATCATAATATATTGTTTATTGAGTACAGTCAACCATATGTTTTTATCCATACCTCTTTAGATAAAAAGTACTGTGTCTTTACTTCTCTTCTGTCTATAGCAGAAAAATTACCCTTACATTTTCATTTATGTAACAGGTCAACCATAATTAATTTGTCTTATGTCAATTTTATAGGGAAAGAGAATCAGGGTTATGTGTTGAAGTTGAATTCCGGAAAAATATTTCGGGTGTCGAGAAGGAAATATAAATTGGCTTTAGAACAATTTGGGAAAATACAGCATTAGGTCGTTATCGCTCCCTGTGAGACTCACTCTGCTCGCCGTGAACGGTAAACAGACAAACAGAGTAGTCCTAACCAGGCAGGTCAGAATTTTACCACATAACGATTCAAATAAAATACAAAAAGTGAATTATTTTGCCCTTTTTCGTATTTCTTTCAAAAACAATTCCTATCTTTACACAAAAAGAGCAATAAAATGCACCTTGTAGATATATGTAATAAAATCAAAGAACGCCGCTCCCTACTCGGAATTACCCAACAGGATTTATCCGACATTTCCGGTGTGGGATTGAGGACGATTAAAGAAATTGAAACGGGAAACGGGAATCCATCTATCAATACATTAATAAAAATTCTCAATGTATTAGGTATGGAATTAGATGTGCAAATTAAGAGGACGATTAAATAATGAGAACTGCCAAAGTATATATGAACAGAATAGCTGCGGGCGTATTAACAGAAAAAAAAGACGGTTCGTTTATGTTCCGTTACAATGAAGATTATTTATCCAATCCTTCCTATTCGTCCATCAGCCTTACATTACCGAAAACAGGACAAGAATATCATTCAAAAACGCTTTTCCCATTCTTTTCTAATATGCTTTCGGAAGGTGTAAACCGCCGGGTTCAAGCCGGAAAATTTAAAATCGACGAAGAAGATAGTTTTGGGCTGTTGATGGCTACGGCTCAAAGCGATGTTATTGGTGCTATTACCATTGAAAAGATATGAAACCGATACCTGATATAAAAAACTGTCCCGGTACGCTGGCCGCCGGATATGCAGCATATAGCCCGACAGCTTTGCGTCGTATGTTTGACAACAAAAAAGTGAGCCACCTGCTTGATTTTTCGAACGACGAGAATAGCCGTGTTCTGATTGACGATAACATTGGACGCATATCCATATCGGGTGTTCAGGAAAAATTATCGGCCATCACGGAAAAAGGGAAAGTTGTCCTCACACCCGAAGGGGTACAAGGCCGCTACATCATCAAACCTG
>JAVBMM010000193.1:0-9139 GCA_031552425.1 Bacteroidales bacterium
GTTCAATGGATTACCTCCCTCCTCTTTTCCCCGAGGTAGTTTTTATAAAAAACAGAGAAAACACCGGATTTTCCAAAGCAAATAATCAAGCAATTAACCAAGCCTGTGGAAAATATGTTTTGTTATTAAATCCGGATACTGTATTAGGAGAACATGTACTCGAAAAGGCGTGTCTTTTCATGGATAACCATCCGGATGCCGGTGCGCTCGGTGTAAAAATGATTGACGGAAACGGAGTATTTCTTCCTGAATCCAAACGAGGGATTCCTTCTCCATGGAACTCTTTTTGCAAAATAACCGGATTATCATGCTTAGCTCCTCAATCAAAACTTTTCTCGGGATACCACCTACTTTACCTAAATGAAAATGAAACTCATGAAGTAGATGTTTTGGCCGGAGCCTTCATGCTTCTCAGAAAAAAAACTTTAGACACGGTAGGGTTATTAGACGAAAAATTTTTCATGTATGGAGAAGATATTGACTTATCTTATCGCATCAAACAATCAGGATACAAAAATTATTATCTGCCTCTAAAAATCATTCATTATAAAGGAGAAAGCACAAAGAAAGACATCCGTTATGTTAAGATATTTTACGGAGCTATGCTTATTTTTTTTCAAAAACATTATCCACATTACAGTGGAATTTTTCGATTTTTAATAAAATCATCCATTTATACAACTGCCGGACTTTCTGTCATCGGAAAAATGATTCCTAAAAGGGATAAGAAAACAAATAAGGAAAAAGTTTTTGTACCCGGTCAGATTTCTTTCGAAGACATCATAGAAACAATGGAGAAATTATCCAAACAAGTATCCTCTTTCCGTATTTCTTATCCGGAAAGAGGATTTTCAATCACTCCAAATCATATAGATTTCATTTAATTTTAAAATCAATACTCATGGCTTATTTAGAAAATGACATTATCAAACTACGAGCGCTGGAACCTGAAGATATGGATTTTTTGTATCGTTGGGAAAACGATTCAGACTTGTGGAGGTATGGAAGTACATTAGCTCCTTATTCCAGGTTTTCAATTCGTGAATATTTAGCAGATTCGCGCTTAGATATTTTTCAAACCCGCCAATTACGATTAATAGTCGTTTCAAAAGACGAAAACCAACCCATAGGAACCATCGATTTGTACGATTTTGATCCGATAAACAGTCGTGCCGGTATAGGAATTTTAATCGACAGTCAATACAGGAAACGAGGATTTGGGATTGCCGCCCTTGATCTAATAAAAAACTACGCTTTTCATTTCTTGATGATGAAACAATTATTTGCATACGTCCCGGAAAAGAATATTCCCAGCGTAAAACTTTTCAAAAATTGTGGATACGAAACTACCGGACATCTCCGTTCCTGGATCAAAAACGGCGATACTTTCGAAGATGTTTTTTTTATGCAATTAATCAGATAGGGTTATTTTCCCTGAAGACTTTCAATCTTTCTTCCAATAAATCATATTGATGATCTTTGATGAAAGATGTACAGGCACGAAGTCCCTCTTGAGTACTACCAGTGGTTGACAATGATATGGCACTGATACCATAAAAAATCAGCGCTTTCATTAATTCTCCTCCTGTCATACCCGGATAACAGATCGTAAAATAAAAACCATCTGCGATCGGTTCATCCAAATCTTTATCATATACAATTTCAAAACCATTACATAAGAAAATCTCCTTCAGTTTTTTAGCTCTCCTGCCATATTCCTTCACATCTTCCAAAAAATTAAATTGCCCGTCAGAAGCCGCCTTAAACATAGCAGCCAAAGCATATTGTGCAGAATGACTTGTTCCAGAAGAAATCGCATATAAAGCCCTGTGGATAAAAACACTTCCGAAGGTACCACCTCCATATCTCTCCGTCAATCCCGGATAAGCACGGTGATAAAGTTTTTCCGACATACAAACCACACCAATTCTTTGTCCGGCATAACTAAAAGCCTTTGAACCGGAAATAAGCAGCAAGTAATTATCCGTATAACGTCCCACACTTGGTTGAAAAGGAGCTTCGAAAGGTTTTCCTAGATTTTTACGGAAATCCATTGCAAAATAGGCCAAATCTTCCAAAACAGTTACATCATACTTCTGAGAAGCTTCTCCGATAATTTTCAATTCTTCTTCATTCAGACAAAACCACGCAGGATTATTCGGATTTGAATATATAATAGCGGCAATATTTCCCTTTTGTAAATATTGTTCTAATATTTTTTTCAATTTTTCTCCTCGGTAATTATATACATCAAAAGATTCATACTTATATCCCAATACTGTAATTTGCTGCTTTTGGACAGGAAATCCGGGATCAATAAATAAAATGGTATCTCGTTTTTTATCACACTGGCCACAAACCAAAAAAGAAGTAAATGTTCCCTGCATGGAACCAACTACAGGCACACAACTTTCAGCAGGAATATCAAGATCAACAAAAGCTTTTACAAAGCGTGAAGCTTCATACTTCAATTCAGGAATACCATCAATCAATGGATAAATGGAAGCAACTCCGTTTTCCAATGCTTTTATTTCGGCAGAAACACCTACCTGTGCAGGAGGTAATCCAGGAACACCCATTTCCATATGAATAAATTCAACTCCTGTTTGCTTTTCTATACGGCTGGAAATAGCGACTACTTCCCTGATAGTGGCTCTTCCGAAATCCGGAATGTTAAACGATTGAATAATTTCTTGTGCTACTTCTTGATTGATAGGGGTATTCATATTTTTATTCTTTATATTGCTATTTAGAAATTGCAAAAGTAATTATTTTTTACTTCATACGAAAGGCTCTTCGAGCTGCGAGGGTCGCACTGCTCCCTGTGAGTTTGCTTCGCAATGTGAGGCTTGCTTCACAAGCTGTGAGCTCACCATTTTACGATGTATATCTTTTCTGATTTTTAATTTTTCCAAAAAATATACTACATTTGTCTGCCGTATTATCCAAACTTTACAATATGTCATTGCAGCGAGTTAAACTAAATGTATTAGGAATTACTTTCAGTCAGGTACAAGCCGGAGCTTATGCATTAATTTTAGGAGAAGAAAATGGCGCCAGACGTATTCCTGTCATTATTGGCACTCCGGAAGCCCAATCTATCGCCATATTCCTAGAAGGTTTACATCCCCCAAGACCTCTCACCCATGATATTTTCATTTCTTTCATGCAAAAATTCGAAATAGAAATGGAAGAAATATTTATTTACAAATTCGATGAAGGCATATTCTTTTCAGAAATACATTTTAAAGGGAGTAAAGAAGTTAAACTAGATGCCCGGACCTCCGATGCCATCGCCCTCGCTATACGTTGCAACGCTCCTATATACACAACAGAAGATATTATGAAAGAAGCAGGAATCATGTTAGAAGATTCCGAATATGAAATTCAAGAAGACGACATTCCTCCTTTTGAGCAAAAAGACCCTACTTTGCTTGAAAATAAAACTTTACAAGAACTCGAAGTATACCTGAATGATGCTATCGCTGCAGAAGATTATGAAATGGCAGCTAAAATCAAAACTGAAATAAGCAAGAGAAATAATAACACCTGATGCAACACATTTTTTTCGCTCCGGACATTGCTATTTCTTCTGAATTACCAAAAGAAGAAGCCAATCATTGTGTACGGGTTTTACGTTTAAAAGAAGGAGATTATATTTTATTGACAGACGGTTACGGTTTTTTTTATAAAGCTATTCTTTCCTGCGCAAATGCCAAACATTGCCGTTTCGAGGTTGAAGAAAAAATACCGTCTTCTCTTCCTTGGGGAAGTCATATCCACATCGCTATGTCTCCAACAAAAAACCTAGATCGTACCGAATGGTTCGCAGAAAAAGCTACAGAAATCGGAATTAACGAAATTTCTTTTTTACGTTGTAAATTCTCAGAAAGGAAAGAATTAAAAACTGAACGGATAGAGAAAATCTTAATTTCTGCCATGAAACAATCTCAAAAAGCCTCATTACCCAGCTTGAATGAAATGATTGATTTCAAAGATTTTGTAAAAAAGCCATTCGAAGGACAAAAATTTATCGCTCACTGTCATCCCGGAGAAAAAAAAGCACTAAAAGATATTTATCTGCCAAGAAATAATGTTTTGATATTAATCGGACCAGAAGGAGATTTTAGTCAAGAAGAAGTTATAGAAGCAGAAAAAAATGGATTTAAATCTATTTCATTAGGAAATAGCCGATTAAGAACAGAAACTGCAGCTATAGTCGCATGCCACACTATCCACGTTATTCAATAAAAACCGTTAGGGAAGATACGGAAAGGTTCCTTAATATATTAGAATAGTCTTGTCTGGTTCCAGCTGAATTTTTAACCTGTCGGAGCAAAATTTCTTCCCTGACGGAAGTTTTGCTGCAACAGGTCACAATGAAATTTCTTCCTTGATGAAAATTTATTTCCAGCCTGATGGAAATTTACTTATAACCTGATGAAAATTTCACCCCGAAAAATCAGATTTTTTTTGCCTAAAAAAGCATATAGTCCTTTTGTTTGAAAAGCAAAAAAATACTATAAATTCAAAGGGCTTGATTTCATAAAGAAATCTCAGACAACCTCAACATAAAATTCTCTTTTTATTTATAAAATATTTGACCTAATTTTACAAATATTGGATTTATTAATGTAAACAAAATAGCTTCTTTGCCGTTAATTTTGTGAAATAAATAAAATATGTAAACATTAAATCTATGAAACTTACAAAAGATACTTATTCTCTTCTTTCAGGAATAACAGTAACAAGTCTATTAGCTTTTCCAAGCATCATGTCTGCTCAAAAAAATGAGAAACCCAATATTGTAATATTGCTGGCAGACGACGTTTCTAGTAATGATATAGGATGCTACGGAAATCCTTTAGTTAAAACGCCTAATATAGATGCTTTAGCCAAAGATGGCATGAGGTTTGACAATGTTTTTTTGACTATCAGTTCCAGCAGTCCCAGCCGTTCAAGTATCATGACAGGACGCTATCCTCATAACACTGGTGCTTGTGAATTACATTCCCCCATAGGAGATGAACAAGTATTTTTTCCTTGTTTACTGAAAGACGCCGGATATTATACTGCTTTGGCTGGAAAATTTCACATTGGAGGAAGTTCTATTGAACCTAATGGTCCGGCAGCAAAATGTTTTGACAGAGCCGGAGGTTCCAGAAAAGACGGAGGAGGAGAGAGTGGCTCTTTGATGTGGGTTCCATATCTAAAAGAACGTCCGAAAGACAAGCCTTTTTTTATGTGGTTTGCCGCACATGATGCACATAGGAATTATTGGGATAAAGAATTAGATGTAATAGAGCCATATAATCCATCTGATGTAGTGCCTTCACAATTTTATGTCAATGATGGCCCTACCAGAAAAGATTTGGCCGGATATTATAATGAAGTTACCCGATTTGATTATTTTATAGGAGAAGTGGTGAAAGAATTAAAATCGCAACAAGTATTTGACAATACCATTATTGTTGTTCTTGCTGATAACGGAAGAGGATTCCCAAGAGCCAAAACATTGTTATACGAAGATGGAATTATGACCCCTTTCATTGTACATTTTCCAAAAAAAATCAAACAAAACGGATCTGTATGTAACAGTTTAATGAGTGTTATTGACTTGGCTCCCACATTAACAGAATTAGCTGGAGCGAAATCATCTCCTACTTTTCAAGGTAAATCATTTGCTAAATTACTTGAAAATCCAAAACAAAAATTTCGTCAATACGCGTTTGCAGAACATAATTGGCATGCAAATGAAGCTTATGAAAGAATGGTTTGTACGGAAGACTATATGTTGATCGTAAACAAACGTCCGAATCTCCCCGTAAAAGCTTCTATGGATACACCTACAGGTAAATCTTTAATTAAAGGACATGAAAGCAAAACTTTAACCAAAGTACAAGAAGAAATGTTTGAAATGCCTCGTAAAGAAGTAATGTTGTTCGATAGAAAAAAAGATCCTGAACAAATTAACGACTTGGCAAAAGCCAATCCGGCTTTAAGGAATCAGCTCTTAAAAGTATTGGCTCAATGGCAAGATGAAACGGGCGATACTTTACCTGAATATCTCAAACCGGACCGTTCCAAAGAAAAAAAAGTAGATTATCTAGATTTGGTAGAAATGCCCGGTGCTTCTAAAAATGCAACATTAATAAATAAACCTGGCCCTTTTTAAAATTAAAAGACATGAAAAATGCCCTATTCCTTTTCTGCTTGTTTGTCAGTCTAAACATTCAAGCTGCAGACAACACCTTAAAATCAATTAAGCTGTATGATGCTTCATATACCACTAACGGAGCAGAAAATCTTCCGGGGTTTTCTGCTTCTCAACAAAGTTATATAGTTCCTCTATCTTACACTTATGCAGGGGGAATCCCTCAAGTTTCGGCGGAAAAAAATGACACACAAGCATCTGTTACTATTACACAAGCAACCTCTCTGGTTGGAACAGAGGCTGAGGCAACTGCTAAGATTACAGTGAAAGCATCAGGGCTAAGTGACCGGGCTTATACCGTAACTTTCAGAAAAACAAAAGATTATATAGAGGGAATATTTTATGATCAAAATAAAAGTGCGGATTTTACTTCTACTATGTTCAGGCGTACTGCAGGAGAAAGTCATGGTACTTATTGGGGAAACTTTGCCGTTCGACCCAATTCCACGGGAAGTCAATATCTCCTTACATCAGAGTTAACATATGGAGCAAAAAAATTATCTTTCTATGTAAAAAAATGCCACCTGGAAGCTAAAGACAATCAACAATCTGCACTTATAATAGAATATACGACCAGCACTTCCGGTTGGATAAAATTGGATTCTATTTTAGCGGTTTCTCAAACTGACACATGGCAATTCAAAGAATATGACCTTAATATAAAAGATTCTTCCATACAAATTCGTTTTCGTATTTATAAATTTGTTGCCAATAGTGAAACCCGTGATTTTTTTATCGACGATATATTGGTCACGCCAGCTATGGAAGTACCCAGCTACACTCCCAGATCTCCTCTACCTGATCCGAATGCAGGACCTATTCCCATACCTTCATCAACAACCACTTGGCAATCTAGCCTAGTCAAGATGGATAATGAAGGAAATTTATCGTATTATCAAGATGCCGATGGTTTTGTGTTGTCTAACTTCAGCCATGCCGGATACAAAGGAGGAGATACTGAAATACCTGATGTTCCTGTTGTTAAAACCATAGAATGCATTGATGGAGATAATACCTCTCATATACAAATGGCAATAGAAGAAATAGGCCGTATGCCTTTAGTAAACGGTATACGTGGAGCTTTGTTGCTAAAAAAAGGATTATATTCTGTGAAAGGCCCCATTAAAGTATTACACGAAGGTATTGTACTTCGGGGAGAAGGGAATGACGAAAACCCGGAAAATTCCACCATTATTTATGATTGGTTCCGTGATGCCGATGGGTATGATGCCCAAAGAAATGTGATAGAATTAGGATTTGCTAATGGTTCTTGGACTTCAGACAGGCAATTTGAAACAAATATTTTAGATGATGTTGTTCCAATAGGATCATATACTGTAAAAATTGCCAAAAACAATAATTATAGGATAGGTGATGCAGTTTGTATATATCATCCCTGCTCCAACGCATGGTTAGCCGCTGTAAAATATGGAGAAGTTGGGCCTGTAGGAAGTGCATATACACAAGAATTTGCCTGGACTACCTCTACAGCTCCTATTTATTATCATCGTTATGTAAAAAACGTAGTGCATCAAGGTTTAGAAACTATTATTACATTAGATGCTCCCGTTTTTTATCCTTTGAAGAAGAGTCTCTCTCAATGCACTATTTACCGAATTCCTAATCAAGTATCACGTAATATAGGCATTGAAAACTTACGTATCGCTACCAATGCAACAACAATTCCTGACGAAAAACATGCATGGAATTGTGTTCATATTAAAAACTCGGAAGATTGTTGGGCAAAAAACGTAGTAGCTGTAAATTTTGGAAAGTCTGGATTCTATACCAATAGAACAACAAGGACAACCTTCGAAGATTGCTTCTCATTAGACCCAATAGCCCAAGTAATCGGGGAACGAATGTATAACTACTCCCTTTCCAGTCAATCTCAATTGATTCTTTTTAAGAATTGTTATGCCCGTGCCGGAAGACATAATTATATTTCTAATGGTACTTCCACAGTTTCAGGATGTGTTATTTATAACAGTAAATCCGAAGCTTCCCGTACCCGCAGTGAAGGACACAGGATGTGGACACAAGGTTTGCTTTTTGATTCTTATGAAGATTTTAATCCTATATCGGCTAACACTACTATTGCAACATTAGGTCTCTTCAATCGTTGGGAACAAGGATCCGGACATGGGTGGGCTACCGCTAATTCTGTACTATGGAATTGTAATCTTCGAACAGACCACACGACTGCAGATGCAAAGAAAAATGCTCCTAAAAATGCAAGAAGTATGATTACCCTTGAGAAGCCTCCTACGTCTCAAAATTATGCCATCGGATGTTTCTTGGAACAATCAGGAGATATTAAAACATTTTCAACCGGAAAGACTTTAGGATACATAGAAGGAACTAATAAAGCTGGACTTCAGCCTTCTTCTTTATATAAGGCACAATGGGATTTACGCCAAAAATCAGGGACTTCTCTTCCCGATTTTTTAACTTCTTCTCCAAGAATATCTATATATCCCAATCCGGCAACCGATTATATTAACATAGTTACCGAAAACGATTATTCCGGAGAATATGTTGTGGATATTTTTTCTTTCGATGGAAAAAAAGTTCTCTCCACTAAAATAGGTTCCACAGAAAAAATTTCTATATCTTCTTTTCCCAAAGGTGTTTATTTGGCACGAATATTGACAGGAACTATAATTAGAACAATAAAATTTACTGTTTTGTGAAATATTAATTATATATGAAAACAAAATTCTTTACTGCATTTTCAGCTTTTCTCTTTGTTATCTTATTCAAGGCATTTGCAGCAGACCTTTCAAATGATAATACGCTCAAAAGCCTTAAGCTAGGAGCACATGACTATACAGATAATTACACCGGAGCCACTCCGGAATCTGTACCGGGATTCAATCCTTCCGTAACAGATTATGTTGTAGAACTTTCTTTCAATTATGACGG
>JAVBMM010000112.1:0-21897 GCA_031552425.1 Bacteroidales bacterium
TGTACCATTCGTTGGCCAACAAGTCTTCCTGTGATTTCATAAATTTTGCAGGTAACCGGTTTTTCTGAAATAATAGTCATCTGGTTTCCTTCTGTTTTGAAGTTAACATTTAAATCATCTTTTTTGAAAGTCCTGTCGCTACTGTTTTTATATACATAGTCGTATACTACTTCAGCATATCTTTCTCCCAGTTCAATGTTCCCTTTTCTACTGAAATGCGGGTCGGTTGCATCGATGAGCATGTAGGAAGCATCAGTCATTCCTGCAGCGGAAACATAAGCAGAATTAGTAATGAAAGAAGAAATTGTTTTAATCATATTATTGAATGCAGTGGATCCTGTTCCTCCACCTCTCCAATACGCCAATTCTCCAGCTACAAAGAACAAGTTTGGATCACCTAAATCCGTACGCCAGGAATTAACCATGGATGTTAATTGTCCAGGGTATGCGGTAACGGCAGAAGCGCTACTGTTGCTACATCCCTGGTGCCAAACGATGGCTTTGTATTCACCCCATTTCTTTGCATCCAAAGCACGCACCAAAGTAGCATCATATAATTCTTTTCCTTTTATCCAGTTGGTAATATTAGATCCACCTTGTGCATTGACAATCATTCCGGTAGGTTTGCCGCTTTTTTCCTGTATTTTCTTAGAGAACGAGTAGGATGGGCTTATCCTTTGGTTGCTGATAGGCTTCCTGATGTTAGAGTGTTTGTTATACGGGTTTGTAGCTACTTCCATTTGGCTGTAAGCTGCCATCAGGTAAACATTACTTACCGGATCCAAATCTCCTTTACTTGCATCCATATAGCCCCTGCCAGCCATGTTGGATTGTCCGATACAAAGGAAAAGATCCAATTTCGGCAATATTTCGAAATTAATTGAATAGCTCTTATTGGCAGATTCGTCTTTTGACTTTACATTAATAGTTACTTGTTGTTTAGTACCGACTCCTGATAAATTCACCAGGCCGGAAATACTGCTTATAGATGCCTCCGGATGAGAAGTTGCCGGAACAATATCCGGTATTTTGTTATAACTATATGGTAAATAATAGGTATATGTGTATTGATCCGGATAGAAAACATAATTTTCCGCTCCGTTAAAAATTTCCAAAGGATCTCCATCGATAGTGATTCCTGATAGTCTGGCTTCATTATCTGCCGGTAAACGATGGAAAATAATTTTATAAATCAGGAAGTCCCCTTTGGTGTTGGTAACTTTGATCTGGGTAGTGCGTTGCGCTTCAGTACCATCTAAATTAGTTGCAGAAGTATAAGAAGCTGAAGTTCCGTCTTGACAATTTCCTACTACAGCGGGGAAATTATTGTATGACGATCCGTTTGGTAAATTAACATGATAAACATACACAGAAGGGTCAAATCCGGATATGGGAGCACCACCCACTGTTATACCTGTTAATTTCAGTAACTCAATATCTAAGAATGTAAATAATAAACGGGGAGCATTTCCACTGGGGTTTTCTTTAGAATGCCAAGGAATGAAAATAGAAGCGTTGGAAGGGTTCTTGGCATTGTTCCCTTCTTTTAAGGTCAGGGTAAATGCAGATTCTCCGGAATTTTCCAGATAACTTACGATCTTTTGGGTTACGTCTATTTCATAATATTTGTTTTCCTGTAATGTTGTAGTTAAAGTTCCTACGGTATCTACAGCATTTCCGATATTTATATCATTTGAATCTTCACTCCATTCAGTTCCGTCGTATAAAATAGCTTTCAATATATGGGAATTGGTATATGTTTTATAGGTTGCATCTACTCCGCAGTATAATTGTAAGCTGACATTTTTGATCAGGGCAGGATTGGAGAGGGCTTTGGTGATGTTGATATTTCCTGCAGCAGCCAAATCAAATTTCATTACAGCATGGCGGTTGGACGTGTTAGACCATAATCCGTAGGTAATCATTGTTTCTTCCATACCATAATTTGCATTCCAGGCAGCATTGTCTACTTTATAGGTATCTTCCGAAGGAATAACAACACTGGCATTCTGATCTCCATCCCGGGTCAAGGTAATATCATCCATTATTATAGGGTTATCTATACCTGTTTCTGAAAAAGAAAAATGAATCACATAGGCTCCCGGTTCGGTAATGGAGTAAGAGGCTGAGCACTCTGTCCAATTATTGTATGTTTTCAGAGTATAAGAAGTAGTGCCAAGAGCAGTAGCCGTATGTTCTGTTCCAGGAGTCACACCAGGATTGGTAAGCCTGATCCACCTGAAATTACCTGTTCCTTTTATCCATAATTTGACGATATAAGTACCTGCTATTAAGTTGACATCTTTCGTACAAAAACGGGCATGACTTGTACCTGTTCTTGTTATCATTAAAGCATTTGTTCCGGTGTGAGAATCAGATGTCCGTGACCAGGCAACATTATAACTGGATGCTCCACTGACATAACCTCTAGGTAAAATGTCATAAACTCCTCCGGAGTTATTCCATGATTCCATGTCTCCATTTTCCAATAGATTGACGGGAGTAATTTGTGCATAAGAGAAACAACTAAAAATTGTTCCCAGTAATAATGATAGATAGATTTTTTTCATGGTTTCCAAATTTTTATTTATTCATTTAATTAGTTTAGTTTACTGAAATGATTACAAATAACGTGCCTTTTTATAAAGGCTTGTATAAATAAACTACAAAAATAGTGTAAATTTGTAGGGTATTCTGCCAAATTGCGCTTTTTTTATAATAATTTCCTATAATATATGTATGAAAATAGCTTTTATGGCATTACATTTGCATCTTGGAAACCATGAAGACATAAAAATTTAATAGAAATGAACGCAAAGTCATTAGGCCGTAAAGTCATTATTTTAATTACTCCTTTGTACATCCGTACTTTTATAATAACATTGTTTTTGGGGTTAGCTGTATTTCAGGCTTCTTGTGAAAATTTAATTGAATTTCCTAAAGGAAGTATCAAGATATATATACCTTCCGGAACTGTTTGTAAACCTGTCAATTGGGCAATCAAGGATTTGAACCGGGATATAGAAAAGATAACAGGTAGCAAGGCTCAGGTGATACGTATTAGTAATGTAAGTCAGATTGCTTCAGGAAACTCTATTGTACTACTGAATGAATCTGATGCCTCGTTTTCTATGCCTGTTGTATGTCAGGGAAAAACAAATGGCTGGGAATCTCACCGGGTATATGAAGATGCAGGGAAAATATACTTGCAGGGTGCTGATACTCGAGGATTGATTTACGCCATTTATACATTTTCTGAAAAGGTCTTGGGAATACCTCCTTTATGGTATTGGGCAATGAGAGAGCCTGAAAAGAAAACAACAGTAGAAGTTCCTGTAGGAATGGATTATTTTTTTGATACTCCGGATGTAAAATACCGCGCTTGGTTTCCAAATGACCAAGATATGTTCAATCCGTGGAAGAGTGGCAGGGAAGATCGTCGTCAGGCGTGGTTTGAATCTATGTTACGTTTGAAATTGAATGCGATAGAATATGGTTGTCCGATCTTTTATCCTACTGCCAATACCACTGCAAGATTATATTCTGAAGCAGATTCCATTAAAAGCAGGGGATTCGTCCTTTCTTACACTCATACAGTAGCATTGGGAACACATTTTTCTTCGTGGGATAATTATTGGCAACGGATCAAAAAAATGACAACATCTCCGGAATTGAGTATGGCCAATGAAAATTTAATGTTCGAGTTTTGGGAACATGCTGCTACTACCATGCATCAATCTGGAGCAGAAAATATTTGGCAGATAGCATTCCGCGGATCGGGAGATGTCCCTTTTTGGGAAACCATTCCCGATGCTCCTACTTCAGATGCAGCAAGAGCAGCTACTATACAAAGGATGTGGGAGAAACAATTGGAAATACTTAAACGGGTCACAGGAAATCCAAAACCTCTTGTTAAGTTAACCATGTATAATGAAATATCTGATTTCATGGCAGCCGGTTTATTGACCCCTCCGGAGGGAGAAAATATTATTTGGTCGTATGTAGCAACACGAAGGGATCATTATCCGGCAGATGATGTGTTACAGCATAATTCACTTTCTCCTGTAAAAATGGGATATTATATGAATTTGCAGTTTACCTCTTCAGGAGCTCATTTGGCTCAAGCCGAAGGTCCTTGGAAAATGGAACAGAATTTCCGGGTGGTAAATGATAAATCTCCACTATATTATTCTGTGATCAATGTAGGAAATCTTCGCGAGTTTTTATTCACTATGTCGGCCAATACAGATATGATGTGGAATATGAATACTTATAACACAGACGATTTTCTTTTGTCTTTCTGTAAAACTTATTTTGGGGAAGAACATGCATCTGTTGTTGCAGATCTGTATAAGGATTTCTTTAATGCATATTGGAAACAACGGAATCCGGAGTTTACTTATAAAGGAGTCTTGATGGATAGGCAATTTGTTTATCAGGATTTACGGTATAAACAGTCTATAATGACATTGCGTTCTGCTTTTTCGAAGAAAACATATGATCCCAATCCTTTGTATAGGTTGGAAGAACGACATTATAATATTGTTCCCACAGACCATGGTGTAAATACTCAGGTAGAGGCTGTTATTAAATGTATGCCTACAGTGAGGGATGACTTTATGGCAGTAGCTAATGCAACTGATGTACTTTCTTCTCAATTGCCGGAGGCTTATCGTCCGTTTTTATTGTCAAATCTTCAGTCGCAAGCGCATTTTATGGCTGAAATAAGCGAAATGTTTTATCAATATATCTTGACATATCAACAATATTACATCAATAAAAATATTGCGGCGACACATGTTGCTAAATCTTTAAAGGCAGCAAACCGCGCACGTGATTATCTGTATCAAAACCAACAGGGAGAATTTTCTGAATGGTATTCCGGAGATACTATCGATGGTAAGTTTAATTTAAAGACAACCATTCAAAAGATAGAAGAAGTGAAGAAAATGTTGCCTACCACCGGAATTGATCATTTGGAAATAGAAAAGATTCAAATGGCTGTTAGAGATGGATATATCTTTGTAGACCAACTGCCTGAGAATGCCATTTTGTCTGTTTATAATATGTTTGGGCAAAAATGTATGGAAAGAAAAGTTACTGTTAATAATTCAGGAATTCCTCATCAATTACCCAAAGGAATGTATATATTCGTTATTCATATCGGAAATCAATCTATCAATCAAAAAATAATTATCTAAGAACATGAGACAAAAAATGAAAGTATTATTTGCACTGTTGGTTCTAACAGCGCCGTTTATTTTTGCGAAAGCAGCAGACAAGGATATCTTGTTGAAAAAAGGAAATCTGCAATTAGTAGTTTATGAGAAAGAAAAAGCTCCGGTATTGATTGCTGTTGAAAATTTAAAAAGAGATTTTTCGAAAGTGATGGGGGGTATTCCTGTGACAGCTTCATCTGTAAGTAATAAATCCGATCAAGTTCAATTGGTGATTGTTAACCAAGAAAATAAACAGACAGGGATTTCCGGTTTGAAACCATTGGATAATTTTGAATCACATAGGGTATATGCTGATCCGGCAACTAATAGAATATACATACATGGTGCGGATATGCGCGGAACCATTTATGCTATTTATTCTTTTTCCGAACAAATATTGGGAGTTCCTCCCCTTTGGTTTTTTTCGGAATGGAAGCCTGTGAAAAAAGAAACAATTACGATCGCCGGTAATTATGATTATTTTATGAAATCTCCTCAAGTACGTTATCGTACCTGGTTCCCTAATGATCAGGATTTACTGAATCCATGGGAAAAGTTGGATCCTGAGAATGTAAAATATTGGATGGAGGCTTTGATGCGTTTAAAATTAAACAGTATTGAATCTGAGGGAACAGTGGAACTGAATTATAAAATATCTTCCAAAGGAAGAAGAATCAGTGATTATGGTTTGGTATTGAGTTCACATCATTTTGTTGCATGTAATACAACATATAAAATATGGGATACCTACTGGACGAAAATGCGTAATATGAGTGAAGCTCCCAAGTTGTTAATAGCTAATGAAGATAAATTGGAAGAATTTTGGCGGTATGCTGTAGAAACTACTCATAAGAATAAAATTGATAATTTGTGGACTATCTCTTTCCGTGGTAATGGAGATAAACCATTTTGGTCGGCTTTTGAAGATGCTCCGAAAGATGAAAAAGAAAGGGGTGCTATCATCACCCGGATGTTGAAAAAGCAATTTGACTTGATTAAAGAAATAACGGGAGAAAAAGATCCTTATCTCCGGATTACTTTTTATGACGAAATGTCCGATTTATTGGCTTTAGGTTATGTTCAACCTCCGGTGGGAAAAAATGTGATATGGACTTTTGTTGCGGCTCGTCGTGACCATTATCCTAATGATGATATTGTAAATTTCAAGAATACTCAAAATGTAAAATTGGGCTATTATATGAACTTACAATTTACTTCTACAGGCGCTCACTTGGCTCCTGCGGAAGGACCTTGGAAAATGGAATTTAATTACCGTTACCTTAATTCTAAAGCTCCGTTGTATTTTTCTGTGGTAAATGCTGGAAATGTACGTGAATTTATATTTACTATGTCGGCCAATGCTGAAATGATGTGGGACTTTAATACTTACAATACGGATAAATTTGTATTGGAGTATTGTAAGAAATATTATGGGGAAAAATATGCCAAACAAATTGCTAAATTATACCATGATTATTTCTATTCCTATTGGCAACAGAAAAAAACGGAATTTCCGGGAATGGAACGTCAGTTCGTTTTCCAAGATTTAAGATATGCTCGTTTATGGAGATTGTTACTGAATGATTTCAATAATTTCAAACCAAATCCGTTGGAGGATTTTGGGTTTGAGCGTATGCCAGGACGTACATATCGCGTTGTTCCTCAGGATAATAATGCAGATAATGAAGTTGATGCCATTATAAATGGTATGAAATTGACTTATCCGAAGTTTGAGAAAGTAGCGGAAGAATGTAATAAAATAATGCCTTTGTTAGACAAAGACAAACAAGCATTCTTTAATGATGAGTTACGTTCTAAAGCTTATTTCTTAGCGCATTTAAGCAAAGCTACTTATTATCTGACAAATGCTTATAAAAATAATCAAGATAAGCAATTGCAAAAAGAGAACTTGGGTACGGCACTCAAGGAGTTGAAAACTTCCCGTGATTATTTGTATGAATCTCAACATGGAGCTTTTGAAACCTGGTATTCGGGAGATGCAAAATTTGGAATCAAAAGTATTATTACTAAGACAGAATCTGTTTTGAATAAGATAAAGTAAAATAGAAAACTGTTTTTGAAATAAATCCACCATCTGGCATAAGTGTAGATGGTGGATTTTTATTTTAAAACACGAATTTTCTGTTCACCATTAACGGCTCGTAAAGCGAGCTTCACCGGGACTTTTTACAAACCTCTTAACTGAAGATATTATTCTACTTTTTGATAATTTTGTATGTTTATTTTTACGATAAAAATCCCTTTGAGTAAATCAATATCTGTATTTGAATCAATGACTGATCGATATAGCTTGTTTTATTTGATTATTCCTTTATAAATTTCTTTGTTTTTCCGTTGTCATACAGTATAATATATATTCCTTTTTCGGGTGCTGCGTTCAGTTTCACGCCCATTATGCTGTAATAAGCCACAGGAACAGGAATTGTTGTGATTTCTATTTTGTTTATGTTGGTAGTTCCACCGAAGTCTTCCAAAGTCGGAATTACCAAAGCCTGCGCCAAAATCACTTCTTCTTCGTCATTGACCGCCTCTACTTCCACATAGTATTCTGTGGCTAAATCTAATCCTTGCAAATTAAATGTAGGAACAACATCTGCACCTGCACTTCTTGCCCGCAACTGATCGACATAATCGCCCTGCGCATCAAATTCGTAAACTGCCAATTCTGTGGTTTTGCTTGCATCGGAGTAGAGATACAGATAATACGAAACGGCATCGGGTATCAAGTTCCAAGTTACGGTGGCGGTTGTTTCGGTGCGTTCTTCTACAACAGGTGTCTGTCCGCCGTAAACAATGGTAGGCGTACCCCAAAAATCTTTATTCGTATCAAATCCGCTCGTTGCATTTGGGACATAAAGCACACGGTTTGAATTTCTAAAATCCTTTGTTGGCGTTACGGTTATCGGGTCGGTTGTTCCCAAATAAGTGATTGACGCTAATTTACCACATTGACTGAAAGAGCCACCGCTTACTTTTGTAACCGACGCAGGAATTGTTACAGATACCACATCTCGGAAAGCCATAAATACTTGTGTGCCGATTTCGGTCACAGGTACACTCGTGCCGTTCACAAGAATTGAGGCAGGAATAACAACTGTTGTGTTTGTCATAACGCTTGCTGTTGTGCCTTCTGCAACGGCTACTTTTTCTGTGCCCGTAGCACCAACGCTTTGAATACGGTACACAATGCCGCCAACGATGTAAGTGCCGGTAGTGTTTTGTGTCCAACCTGCCACAAGTTGCATATTGGCATTTACTCGGTCGGTGTCAAAATTCCAACGGTTAATGGCAGTCCACCAGCCGTTGAAAGTGTAACCCGCTTTCACAGGGTCTTGAGGTTTGGTAAGCAATGAATTTGCCTGTACTGTTACGGTTAAATTAGGCATAATAACTCCGTCAATAATATATTGTACGGTGTAATTATTCGGATTTGGATTATTACTCCATTGACCGTAAAGCGTCATTGTGCCGGTTACGCGGTCGGTATCGAAATCCCATTTCTTTGCGCCAGCGGCTTGTGAAATAAACCAGCCTTGGAAAACATAAGTTGAATTGATTGGTTGCGGGTCTTGCGGTTTTTCGAGCAAAGCGTTTGCCGCTACGGATACCGAGTACGGCGGATTGGGCTGTATAGTGGCAGGACCGGCGTTAAAGGTTACATTGTAAGTCGTTCCGTCTGTTCCCGGCGCGGCTTGCGTAATGGTCAATGTTTTCAATGTTGCACCGTTATCAGCATTCTCGAAAGTAATGGTAAATATTCTCTGCGCACTCATAGGGTTAGCTTGTAGGGTTACCATAACCTGTGTGGCTGCACTTGCCTGTCCCGAAGTTGGATTTAACGAAATTCCGCTGTTAAGTCCTCCTTGGTCTGCTGCCCTTACATTCCACGCCACAGGCGAGTAAACAGAGATAGTTTCGCTGCCGCCGTCTGCGCTGAAAGAAGCGTTAGCCACTGTTGCGGTAAATTCTGTAGGATTTTCTCCCCCGCTTCCAAACTGAATGCGAGTAACGGCAACACCCCAAAGTGTTGGAGTCCAATTTACACTGCTTGGCATAGCATTGGGCAAATACAACCAACGAGTAGCGGTGTTTGGCGGAAAAGCCACAGGGCTTGTGCCAATGCTTGGCTGTGTTGTTCCCAAATAAGTAATGGAAGTAAGCATCGCGCTGTTCGTGTGCATAAACGCGCCGTTTCCGATACTTGTAATCGAAGCGGGCAGTGTAAGCGTTTGAACAGGCATACCGCTAAACGCATTGTCCGCAATGGCTGTAACTGTTAATGACACTCCCGCAAGTGCTGCCGTTTCGGGAATGACCAAGTTAGTTTGCGGATTGCCGTCAAATCCTAACACTGTGGCTGTATTGCTACCTGCCCCTGTCTGTGCTTGGTAGCGAATACCGTCCTGCACAAATTCCTGTGCCGTTACTGCCTGTCCGAACAATGCGAGACAGAACAATAGTACTGTGAAAAATCTTGTCTTGTTCATAATCTTTATTTTTAAAGTGTGATACAATATATTTTTTATTTATTTAACGCTTATTTCAGGGAAATTATAGTCAAGATATTCTGTCTTTGTATCGCCTGACGTTACCGAAACTGCCAACCCCAACAAATCTTCGTAACCTGATTTTCCTTCCGAAAGAAGTGGAGCGGCTTCGTGGGTAAGTGAAAAATGACGCGACTTGAAAGACGGAAAGAAAAACACAATTATTTTTCTTATAGATGCTTAAATACTCTTATAATTTTAATGTTAGCTTGTAATGACAAAGATGAATATTTTAGTTTGTTATATAAATCACCGAGAATTTTGATAAATCTTAAAGTTGCTGTATAAAGCTCCCCGGTAATTCATCATTCTCAAGCCGATTCTACCAGATGTGATAGGTGGAAATTTATTTGTATCCCAATAAAATATGGAAATTTGTTTGGAGTTTGTTACTTTCATGAAAATGTAATTTCCTTTTCTGATTACAACAATATGATGTTTTACTCCCGGAGCGAAAAGTCCGGTGTCAAAATATTCATTATCCAAATCAGTGCCTTTTAATCCCCCTTTTTCCGGAAGATACCGGCGGGCACGCAAATATTCTTGTCCGTTATCGTCGAATGCGGCATAGCTGATATGGTAAGTGTTCATATGGTTGTAATACATTTTCATCGCCGGAACTTTTCGTAAATCCTTCCAAAGAAAAATATCTTTATCGAATCCATCTTTTCCACTTCCTTCTGCGAAAAGGTATAAAATGTTAACATTCCACCTGTTGGCTGAATCTAAACGGACATAATCATATTCGATACGGATATTTCCGGAAAAACTTTCTTTTGTCCACAATACAGCATGATCCGGATTACTGGTTTTTTCCGATGGACGGTTGAATTGTCCTGCGTAAAAATACATTCCTTCCGGAGTGTTTTTGATTGTTGCTTTTTCTCCGTCTAAAAACCATAACTTAGTCCAATCCGATTTGAAATTATCACGGAAAACTTCTTTCCAAGTTTGATTGGTTGCATCAAGAAATAAAGAATCAAGCAAAAGTTGTTGTTTATCTTGTTTTGCCCAAGCATTGAAAACGGAAAAAAAGATGAGGAGTAAGATAAATGTATTTTTCATGTTAGGAAATAGTGAAGTTTTATTCTTAATGCCATTTGCTTGAGGCCGAAAGATAAGCCTTGATTGGGTGATTAAATGCAAAAGTCTGAATGGCCTCAGTAACGGTTGAAATAAACAGGAGCCTGAAGGTTCTTGATTACCTTTCAGGCTCTTGTTTATTATTTATTGTCTTTTTCCTCCCATAGGAAAAGAAATTCCGATTTGTGCATTCAAAGCTTTTGCCGTGGTAGGCATCCAATCTGAGTTCACATGGGGAGTAAGATAATCTGTTGCTAAAAAGAGATTGATTCCTTTAGATGGAGCTAAATGAATGGCAAGTCCAAAAGTATCAAAAGCACTATGTACAAAAGAATAAGACAATGAAGTGGCAAACCAAGAACAAGGCCTGAAGTTTGCAGAAAGAGTAAACTCATTCATTGTATAGTATTTTCCGAAATAAGCAGAATATAGAAATCCGGCAGTAAGTTTTTCTTTCAGTACATCATATTCTACTCCTAAATTCATACCCATATTTAGGCGAGATGCATGATTTTTGTTTTCTCCGCGTAAATTAACAGCTTCTTCCATGTCGTCAATAAAATCTTCGAATGCTCTTTCCAGCGTTTGTCCATCAGTTCCGATGTTGCTTGTCGGATTAATGGTAGAAGCAGTTTCAGGAGAAATTAGATAAATGGTATTGTCTTTTCCCCAATTCATTACGCCAATGTCTGTTAAAGCTCCGGAAACTCTTAAACGGCTCAGGATATTTTCCAAAATACCATCGAAATTTTCAGCTAATTTGTTGAATTTGTAATCACCTCCGATATCAAATCCGAATCCATAACCACAAAAATCAAAACTTTCTTCGTAGTCGAATCCGTCAAAAATTTCACTTTGTCCATCTTCCGATCTTTTATATTTGGCTTTGATTCCGGGAGCGGAAGCATACATTTTTGCAGAAGAGACAGCTTGCCAATAATCCGGGCCTCCATTGATAGTTAAGTTATCCAAATCAAAGTCTGCGTTGGCGACACCTAATAACAATTTAACCCGTAATCCTAAAGTCAAACTTTTTTCTAATAAGGAACGGGAATATCCTACACCGATTTCTCCTAAAACATTGGTTGTAAAACTTGTTTTTCCAATGTTATATTCGGTTTGTATTGCTCTGTCAAACCCGTTTTTCATCAAACTGAAAACATCTTTCGGAACACTTGCGTCCATATGGGTTCTTAAACCGATATTCACATTCCAAAACCCATTTTCTCCTGAATACCATCCTGCGGATAATATAGAATAGGCAATATCGGTGGATACATAATTTTTGGATGCAATGTTTTTCAAGAACTCATCAGAACTAACAGCAGAGTTCATAAAAGAAATGCGTTTAGAACCTCCTTTATCGAAAGTGAAGTTATCTAGATTAAAAGTATTAGTACGGCCATCTAAATAGATGTTGGACAAAAATGGAAATCCGACAAATCCTTGATCCGGGCGTAAAGCAGGGTTCATTAATTGACGTGTATTGGATGTTTCCATGAAATAAGATGTCCTCGATATTTGGGAAAATGCAGTTGAAGAAGCAACAAGCAAGAAAACTGCAATGATATATAATTTACTATGAGATTTCATATTGAGTATGTTTTATTATAGGTTATTTATTCAAAGTGCACTTTTCCTGCGAGTTTTACGCTGCGGAGTTGAATATATCCGTTGTTTTTCAAATTGTTTTCGTTCGGACTTCCGTTGTATGTGAAAATAGAGGTTACTACAAGATATTGTGCATCTCCCATTTTGGTCATATCACTCCCTGCAAAATCGATAGATTGATTATAGGTGGCCCCATTGTTAATTTCGAAAACTTTCGGAGCTATACCGGTATTTGTTTTGTTTGATTTCAACACTTGGAAATAGATAGACGCTTTCATGCCTTCGTTTCCTGCTCCGAAATCAGCTTTTACAGTATCTACTATAATACTTACATTTCCTCCGGGATAAAAAAATTGTTCAACAATATCTTCATTGAAAATGTCTAAAGTGTCTGAAATAGAATATTTAGCATTGTCAGGCATAGTAAATTCAAAGTCCAGGTCATCAGAGAAACTGGACATGTCTAGTGTATCAATGTTTCCAATAGGGAAAGCTCCCATGTCGAATTCTCCGCTGGTATCGTAATCGTCATATGATGTGTCAACACATGACGGCGTCAGGGTGAGTAATAGTCCTGACAATAAAAAGAAAAAAAGTGTTTTTTTCATTATTGGGAAATTTAATGGTGAAAATTATTAAAAAAATGATTTGTTTACAAAGATATTGTAAATTATTTATAAACAAAAAAAGAATAAGTTAATATTTTTGTCTGATATATTTTCGGGCTTGTTCAATCACATAGTCTCGATTTAAGAGGAAGGATTCAGGGTCATCTTTCAGATAAACATATTCGTCCGGGGCGATGCCGTTTTCTATAGATTGCTTGTTTGAGTCTAACATAGGACTTGCAGAAAATCGAACTCCCCATCCATTAGGTAATTCTGAGGAAAAAGGCAGCCCACCCCCGCCACCAGTGGAGCTTCCCATAATGTATACAGTTGGTAATGCTTTCATTACGTTGACAAATTCGTTAGCGGCGCTGAAACATTGTCTGTCAGTAAGCACAACTACCGGTTTTTGGTAACGTAAACGGGTAGAAGGTTCCAAATAACGAGGGTAAGGTTCTGAAAAATCGTCGTGACCTTTTCCTGTTTTGTGTATAATGTAGCCGGTCAAAATTTTCTCGTTAGTAAATCTGGAAGCTAATATATTGACATTTGTCAAGGAACCGCCTTGGTTGTTTCTTATATCGATAATAATACCCAAGCAAGGTTCGAATTTTTTTATCACATAATCCAGGTTTCCTTCTCCGATAGCATTAGAGAAGCTTTCATAATAAATGTATCCGACATTGTCGTCCAGGATTTTGTATTTCAATCCGGATGCAATGGAATAATCTCTGCCTAAATATTGAGGAAGTTTTAATAAATTGATGTTGAAATTGGGAATGGAATCTTGATACCAGTCATCATATCTTCCAACATCAAAAGGAGAAATTAAGTTTACATGCCCATCTTTTACTTCGGCAAGCATTTCACTAAGTAAGTAGAATAATTCTTCGCTCTTTGTATTGTCTGTAATTCTTTTAGAATAACTTTCATGCACATTATCCCAATTCACTCCTTTGGAAGTAAAGAAGCAGTAATGCTCATCCATGATGGTCCATAAAGCTTCAAAATTACCACGAGGATTGTTATCAAATTCTTCAAAATCCATACATCCGTAGAGATTTAATAACAATAGCAGGTATAATATTGCTTTTTTCATATTAGTCGAATACCCTCCTGTAATTTTCTTTATTCAGTTTTTTTCCTTTAGGCATACTGAAAACTTCCTTTACGAAACCAATCATGAAACTATTGGAATGTATTTGTGTTTTGAGTTCGCATATATCAGTTTGGTAAATGTTGTTTAAGTAAGTTGTCCGTATAGTGAAATATTTTAACGGGATTTCTATTGTCAGATAATTTTTCATGGCAAATAAATTACCGAATGAGGAAACATGTACCAAATCATCGTGATTACCTAATGAAATTTCATAATAAGATTGTCCGTAATGAGGAGAAAACATACATCCGAAAAAAGGCATATCCATTTGGTAACGGATGGAAAGAGGTTGTTTTCCTATATGAAACTTATAATCGGCCATGCCCGAAAAATTGAGGTTGACTCCTGCTTTTGCCGATACCGGATTGTTTGTATTCCGGGTGTTGTAAATGGCTCCGAGATTAACGTTTGCCTTCATTCCTGCTAATAGGCGTAAATTACTGATTGGTTTGAAATGATAGTGTCCGCCATAGCCATAGTCTAGCATGATGTAATAATCAGAAGCAGTTTCTGTGTTGTTTTTGGTAGATGCAAAATCAACCATAATTAATTGTTGGGTAGAAAGCTTTCCTTTGAGTTTATTTGTCATTTTCATGAGGTCGCTCAAAAGATTAATTCCCCATCCGGTATATTCTTCCGGGGAAAGATAGGTATCACGGATAGAATATGAACCAATGCCTAACAGAGTAGAACGATAAGAAAAATTAACAGGAGTTGTTATATTTATTGAGTCTTGAGCAAAGCCTTTTTGTGCGAATAGACAAAAAAAGAAAATTAATGTGACAAGTATTTTTTTCAATGCAACTAAAAATGTGTTTTGTAATAAATCAATTCAAGGCAAAAATAATGAAAAAAAATAAATTTTGTTGTTTTCTTTGTCTATTTTTGAAAAAAGATTACCTTTGCAAAAGTTTAAATGACAATAAAGATATACTTAATGATTTTTAGTTGTATAAGAGAAAATGTGAAAGATAAGTATAGTTTGTGGGGTCATTGTTTTTGTATGAAAAATATTTATTCTAAATAGATGCGTTGGAGGTTCCGACGCATTTTTTTTGCCTGAAAAGTTTTGAAAAAGAAAATCTCCTAATATAAAACAATAAAGAAGCAAAGATGTCAGAAAAAGCAACAATCAAAAAAGTATTGATCTTAGGTTCCGGAGCGCTTAAGATTGGACAGGCCGGAGAGTTTGATTACTCAGGTTCGCAAGCGTTGAAAGCCTTGAAAGAAGAAGGCATCAGTACCGTGTTAATCAATCCTAATATTGCTACTATTCAAACTTCGGAAGGCGTAGCCGATCAAGTGTATTTTCTTCCTATTACTCCTTATTTTGTTGAAGAAGTTATTAAGAAAGAAAAACCGGATGGTATTTTGTTGGCTTTCGGAGGACAAACTGCTTTGAATTGCGGAACGGAAA
Organism: Bacteroidales bacterium; assembly: GCA_031552425.1. Taxonomy (GTDB): domain Bacteria; phylum Bacteroidota; class Bacteroidia; order Bacteroidales; family Azobacteroidaceae; genus JAISFI01. Next base: position 15,666 of record JAVBMM010000112.1, read on the forward strand.
TGTATCTTGCCGGGACGCTTCAAAAATACGAAGTTCGAGTGCTTGGAACTTCTGTTGAAGCTATCATGTGTACGGAAGACCGTGATTTATTTATCAAGAAATTAAATGAAATAGATGCGAAAACTCCTGTCAGTCAAGCTGTTGAAAGTATGGAGGATGCTATTGTCGCAGCACATAAAATAGGATTTCCCGTGATGGTGAGGTCTGCTTATGCTTTAGGGGGGCTAGGTAGTGGAATCTGCCAAAATTTGGAAGAGTTCAAGGAACTTTGTGAGAGTTCTTTTGCGTATTCCAAACAAATCTTGGTGGAAGAATCCCTTAAAGGTTGGAAGGAAATCGAATTTGAGGTGATTCGTGATAAAAACGACCACTGTTTTACCGTAGTTCCGATGGAAAACGTAGATCCATTGGGAGTTCATACGGGAGAAAGTATCGTGGTGGCTCCAATCTGTTCTTTATCTAAAGAGCAAATCACCATGTTGGAAGAAATTGCCCGTAAAATTATTCGCCACATCGGAATTGTGGGTGAATGTAACATCCAATATGCTTTTAATGCTCAAACAAACGATTACCGGGTAATAGAGATCAATGCGCGCCTAAGCCGTTCTTCGGCCTTGGCATCCAAAGCAAGCGGTTATCCACTGGCATTTGTAGCTGCAAAATTGGCTTTGGGTTATTCTTTGGATCAAATAGGTGAAATGGGTACAGCCAATTCAGCATACAAAGCTCCTTCGGTAGATTATATGATTGTGAAAATTCCTCGTTGGGATTTGACAAAGTTCGTTGGAGTTTCCCGTCAGATAGGTTCCTCTATGAAATCAGTGGGAGAAATCATGTCTATCGGTAAATCTTTTGAAGAAATCATACAAAAAGGCCTCCGGATGATAGGTCAAGGTATGCATGGTTTTGTGGGAAATAAAGATGTCGAATTTGGCAACTTAGATGAAGAACTAAGAAATCCTACAGACCTTAGGATATTTGCTGTTGCTAAAGCACTGGAAGAAGGTTATACGGTAGATAGGATTCATGAATTGACAAAAATAGACCATTGGTTTTTGAATGGTTTGAAAAATATTGTGGATTATGCGGAAAAGCTAAAAATATATAAGAGTTTGGATGAACTTCCTAAAGATGTGTTGAAAGAAGCGAAACGTTTAGGTTTTTCTGATTTCCAAATTGCCCGTTTTGTAGAAGATCCGGATGATAATATGGAAAAGGAAAATCTGAAAGTTCGTACCATAAGGAAAAAATATAATATCCTGCCGGCTGTAAAACGTATTAATACTGTTGCCTCGGCGGATCCTGACCTGACTAATTATCTTTACATGACTTATGGAGCTTCTGAAAATGATATTCCATATTATAAGAATGAAAAGAGTGTGGTAGTTTTAGGATCGGGAGCTTATCGCATCGGATCTTCTGTTGAGTTTGACTGGTGTTCCGTAAATGCAGTGGAAACAGCACGTAAATTGGGATACAAAGCCATCATGATTAATTATAATCCGGAAACAGTATCAACTGATTATGATATGTGCGATCGCTTGTATTTTGACGAGTTGTCGTTGGAAAGGGTATTGGATATTATTGATTTGGAAACTCCTAAAGGGGTGATTGTTTCAGTGGGAGGACAAATTCCGAATAACTTGGCTATGAAGTTACATCGCCAACAAGTTCCTATTTTAGGAACCTCTCCGGTTAGTATTGACAGGGCCGAAAACCGACATAAATTCTCAGGTATGTTAGATCAACTCGATATTGACCAACCTCAATGGAAAGAATTGACTAACATGGAAGAGATCAATGAGTTTGTTGATAAAGTGGGATTCCCTGTGTTGATTCGTCCGTCTTATGTTCTTTCCGGAGCTGCAATGAATGTTTGCTATAACAAAGAAGATATGGAAACCTTCTTGAAGGCAGCGGCTAAAGTTTCCAAGGAATATCCTGTAGTAGTTTCCGAGTTTTTGCAAAATGCGAAAGAAGTTGAATTTGATGCTGTGGCACACAACGGAGAAGTAGTAGAGTATGCCATATCCGAACACGTGGAATTTGCCGGAGTACATTCGGGTGATGCTACCTTGGTTTTCCCTGCTCAAAAAATATATTTTGAAACTGCTCGTCGAATAAAAAGGATCAGTAAAAAAATAGCCAAAGAATTAAATATCAGTGGTCCGTTTAATATTCAATACCTGGCTAAGAATAATGATGTGAAAGTGATAGAATGTAACTTGCGTGCTTCTCGCTCTTTCCCCTTTGTATCGAAGGTATTGAAGAGAAACTTTATAGAAACGGCAACTAAGATTATGTTGGATACTCCTTATCAAAAACCGGATAGTTCTGCATTCGATATAGATTGGATTGGAGTAAAAGCTTCTCAATTCTCTTTCACCCGTTTGCATAATGCGGATCCGGTATTGGGAGTGGATATGTCTTCAACAGGAGAAGTTGGATGTATTGGAGACGATTATCACGAAGCATTACTTTCTTCTATGATTGCAGTTGGGTATAGTGCTCCGAAAAAAGGAATTTTGATTTCTTCAGGAGCCGCCAAATCTAAAGTGGATTTGTTGGATGCCTGTCGATTATTGGAAGAAAAGAAATACAAAATTTATGCTACTTCCGGAACGCAAAAATTCTTGGCAGAGAATGGGGTAGAAGCTGTTTCTGTAGATTGGCCGGATGAAGGTGGAGATAACAATATTCTTAATATCATGTCAAATCATGAAATTGATCTGGTGGTAAATATACCAAAGAATCATACCAGAAGAGAATTGACAAACGGTTATCGAATTCGTCGTTCTGCTATTGACCATAATATTCCGTTGCTAACCAATGCACGATTAGCAGGAGCTTTCATAGAATCTTTCTGCACAATGAGTGAAAAAGATATTCAAATCAAGAGCTGGAAAGAGTTTGTATAAGAGAAGTATAAAAAAGGAATGCACGGGTTTATTATGAAATTCGTGCATTTTTTGTAGATAATTGATCTTGTTCTAATTGTGTTTTTAACTCTTCCAAAGAATTGAATTTCTTATCTTTTCGGAGAAAAGAGATGAATTCCACAATAATTGTTTGTCCGTAAATATCGCCGGAAAAATCTAATATATGTACTTCAATCCGTGTCTCTTTGGTATCTTTTATTGTGGGACGAGAACCAATATATAGCATTCCTCTGAAGCGAAGATTATTTATATGAACATAAACTACATAAATTCCAACTGTCGGTACTACCTTTTCTGGAGTTAGAGGATGGATGTTAGCGGTTGGGAATCCGAAATTTCGTCCCAAATGGTCGCCTGCAATAACAGTTCCTTTTAGTAAGTAATTGTATGAAAGTAATTTAGACGATCTTTTTATATTTCCTGTGTGTAGTAAATTTCTTATTACAGTAGAACTGATGAAAACATTCCCTATTTTTAACGATTTGGCTTTTGTTACCTGAATATTTATTTCTTTTCCGTATTGAGTATATTCTTTGATTCCTTCCGACCGGTCTTTCCCGAAACGATGGTCGTATCCAACAATTAGTTCATTGACATGTAGCTGTCTGTGTAGAATGTTTTGTATGAACTCTTTAGCGGATAATTGAGATAGTTCTTTTGAAAAATCCAATACCAAACAATAATCGATTCCGGTGTTTGCAAGATGTATCAGTTTTTCTTCAAAGCTATTCAGCAGTTCCGGGCAAAATGTTTTATCTAATACTTTTCTGGGATGAACGGGAAATGTAATTACAGCAGATGGTAACCCTTGCTTCTTAGCAGCATTTTTTAATTGTTCTATCAGGAAACGATGGCCTTGATGCACCCCATCGAAAAAACCTACCGTTGCGACGATTGGAGGAAAGTCTCCGGTGTATTTATCAACATATATGATCTCCATTCCTGTTTGCCGTTTAGCCTGCAAAGGTACATGAATTTTCGATAAAAAGCTGTACTTTTGTATTTGTAAAATCAAATTGACATGAGATATATCGTTAAGTCTCCAGAGGAGCTTCAGGGAAATGTTTGTTTGCCTGCGTCAAAAAGTATCAGTAACAGAGCTTTGATATTAAATGCTCTGAGCGGAAATATTTATCCTGTAAACAATCTTTCCGATTGTGATGATACAAAGGTGTTAGTACAAGCATTTTCATTTCCCCAACCGGTAACCGATATAGGAGCTGCAGGAACGGCGATGCGTTTTCTTACGGCATATTATTCCACACAGCCGGGAGAATACCTTTTGACAGGTACGGAACGAATGAAAAATCGCCCGATTTCTATATTAGTGCAAGCTCTTCGTGAAATGGGTGCGGAAATTGAATACCTGGAAAAAGAAGGTTTTCCACCATTAAAAATCAAAGGAAAAATGTTGGAAGGAGGTACTATCTCTCTGGAGGGAAGTGTTAGTTCACAATATATTTCGGCATTAATGATGATTGCTCCGGTCACAAAAAGAGGACTTAGTATCAACATAAGAGGAGAATTGATTTCCCGTCCTTATATAGAAATGACCCGATCTTTGATGAAAATATACGGAGTAGATTCTTTTGAAAAAGGAAATGTCATTGAAATAAAGCAAAGCAAATATTTGCCCGTTTCTGATTTTATTGTGGAGAATGATTGGTCTGCAGCATCTTATTGGTATGAAATGTTGGCTTTGTCCAAAAATCATTCTCAAATAACTTTGAAAGGTTTGTATAAAAACAGTACTCAAGGCGATGCTTCTGTATCCCGCTTATTTCAGAAAATAGGAGTTGAAACTGTTTATATTGAAGAGGGGATTATGTTGAAAAAAAGTCCTCAGGAAGTTGATTTTTTTGAACATAATTTTGTTCAGGAGCCTGATTTGGCACAAACTTTTGTTGTCACTTGTGCGCAGAAAAATATACCTTTCCGGTTTCTCGGATTACAAAGTTTGAAAATTAAAGAAACAGATCGTATCCTTGCTTTGCAAAATGAAATGGCTAAGTTGGGGTATGTATTGAATATTGGCGATGCCGAAATTAGTTGGGATGGAACTCGTTGTGCACCTGATTATTCTTCAGGTATTGATACTTACGAAGATCATCGTATGGCTATGGCATTTGCTCCTGTGGCACTGACGTTAGGAGCAGTAAAAATCAATCATCCACAGGTTGTAAGCAAATCATATCCTACCTATTGGGAAAATTTGAAACAAGTAGGTTTTACGATAAAAGAAGATTATTTATGAAGCCAGTTTTTATTATTCTGATTGTTTTTGTTTGTTTTTTGCTTTTACTTGTTCTGATAGAACTTCTTCGAAGAAAATTATCGAAAAAAGAAATTGTCACGGAAGAATCCGTTCATCACACCAATGGAGTATGTTGTGGTCGGCATGAGATATGCGAACATGGTTTAACTCGCCCGACTAACCATCTTATAGAATATTACGACGATGAAGAGTTGGATGCTTTCAAGGGAATTGCTTCAAATGCTTATACTCCGGAACAAGTGTCTCTTTTTGAAGAAATCTTTCAAACTATGCAACCAGCTGATGTTCAAGGATGGCTTTGTAGTTTACAGTCTCGCGGTATTGCTTTGCCGGATAGCTTGGTTAGCTTACTTCGAAAGAATTAAAAATTAAAAATGAAACACAAAGGCACGAAGTATTTTAGTTAGGCTATGCTGTAAAAACATCTCCACATTGTCAACTCGTAACTGTTTTTTAATTCTTACTCAAAACTTCATACTTCTAACTCCTTAACTCTTTCCGTTCTCGGCTCGTAGAGCCTCACAGTTGTGTAACCTAACGGCGACCAACGGGAACTTAACAAGTTGCGAAGCAACCTAACCCCTAACAGGGAGCGTAGCAACCTTAAATCAATCCTTTTTCCACCAAAACTACGATTTGTTCTGTGGCAGCATCTTTCCCTTTCGGATCCCATTCGGATTTCAGGCTGGCGCCAAACAATCCGGCAAAAATATTCCAAAATCCGGCACGAAAAGGTCCGAGGAATGTTTTGACTAAGTCATACGAACTTTGATTACATTCCCGGTCGATCAGTTTGATTAATAATTTTCCTTGTGAAAGGCTCATCTTTTTCAATACTGGCATGTATTCTTCATATAAATCTTTTTCCATTCGTTTAAGATGTTTTTCTTTCTCTTTTTCCGTAGGTAAAGTTTCGATATATTCGTATGTTTCTATTAAAGTAGCATAAACCATTTTAGCGTAAGGTCATGTTCTTTTTACATCCCTAACCAGCTGATTATCGTGTTGTGTTTGCTTT
>JAVBMM010000116.1:0-5464 GCA_031552425.1 Bacteroidales bacterium
CCTGTAACGGTAACATACACACGTCCGTTTCCGTCACCTAATTCTGGGCAGCCGTAATTAGTTTCGTAAGCCCCCATATCGATGTTGGGGCCGAATTTACGGTAACTTTTTGCTAAGTCGGTATCGGCAGTTAAATCGCCGAATCGGGCATACGCGGAATTATTACCCGCATCCTGGGCTAAACTGCCTGTTTGCAGGCTGTAATCGCCTGATGCCGGATTAGTAAATTGAGGATCTTTACCGGTTCCCACAATATTGTTATATTCATCGCCATCAGCCGGAATGATTCCATCATCTATAATAAAGCTACCTATTAAGGAGTTGAGAATCGCTTCATAATTGTAACCAAGATAAACATCTTCTGCGCTTGGGGCAGTATTCCCCCAAATAATTGAATTGTATATATGGTCGAAGTTTCCGGCCAATCCTCCTCCCTGAACAGAAGCCGCGTTACCGGTTATGGTGTTATTAATTACAGAAGTACCATAAGATGAAAAGATTCCTCCTCCGTATACTGCGGATGTATTATTTGTGAATAAGTTATTAATTACAAGTGTATTAATATTATCTCCGGTGTACAAGCCTCCTCCCATAACGAAATAATCTCCGGATGCGCTGTTTTCATTGATTTTGTTATAGGAAATTGAAACACCTCCGGTGTTACCGATAAATGAAGAACTTCGTAGTTGTGTTGTTTTCTGAGCAAAAGAAGAAACTCTATTAGCTTCTTGTTGCATATAATCGCCGGTAGCAATTCCTCCTCCTCCGGCGTAAATACCAGAGGTAGTATTATTCTCAATATCATTCCAATAGATATTAATTCCTCCATCACTTCCTCCGCTTGTGCTCGTTAAGCTCGGCGTATTCCCCGATGAAGAAGTTGAAGCTGCAATACCTCCTCCTATTGTGCTCCTTCCGGTTGCTGAATTTCCTGTGATGCTGTTTTCATAAATGTTGATCACATTTCCGGTAATAATGCTGGAAGTTAACCTCTGGTTTTGACTCCCCCCACCAGTACCACTGGCACGTGCGGAAATTCCTCCTCCTCTGGTATAATTTCCTAAAACATTGTTCTGAGCAATGTTGTTCCGGAAAATATAAATGCCTGCAGATAAGCTTTCGGAGTCATCCGATTCGGATGATTCAATATCCTGAGCTGCCATTAATCCGTTTCCTGAAACAAGGTTTTTATTTACACGTTCGTACTGAGAAGAAGACGATGAACCTACTGATATCGCCGCGATCCCTCCTCCTTCAGAATAACTTCCGTCGGCGTTGTTTTCTGTAATATCATTATTACTTATACTAATCATAGCATTGCCATTCTTCAGAGCATAAATTCCTCCTCCGGCACCAGAAATATAGTTATCATTCGATCCGGCAATATTGCCTTTGATATTACAATAGCTGATAGTTGCGGTTCCTGAAGTGACTGCAACATATACGCCAGCACCAGCATTTTGAGGAACTGCATATAATAAATTATCACTACCGTCTTCTGTTAGTACATTTAAGGTACTTATACCATCAGCTTTTCCACCTGTAATGGTAAATCCATCGATAATGATTTCAGCATTTGGATCTCCGGAATAATTGGTTGCAACCACTACGTGATATACATTATCAGGATCTCCATCTTCATTTGTAATCGCCCCACTTAATATACAGACCGAACTGTCACGTTTGTGGGTTAAATCTCTTATGCCATCATCCGGTTTGAAGCCGCCGAAGAGTTTCACCCCATTAGTAACCACAAACGACTTATCACGGAAGGTGGTTTCCCCTGCTAGGAGATATGTCTCTTTATAGCAATAACACGAATAGTCATAATAGGCATTCTTCTCATAGATATTGTCCAATATCTTATATTCCGGAGAATAGGTTCCTTCGCCTACCCAAAGTTGCTTAACATCGGAATTGTATTTAGCAGCCAATAAACCATCAGCTAACTCGCCCAACGCATTTTCCCAGGAACTACCATCACCTGTTTTTCCTTTCCATACATATACGACACCATTAGTATCAGGATTTACCAGGGGGATGACTGTAATGTTACCATGTATTGATTTGGTAGAATAACAATGATTAGCAGTATCTACAGTTGTAGAGATCTCATAATTATAACTGCCCGCCAAGGTCGGAATTCCGGTGATTTTGAAAGTGGTATGACCTTCCTGGTCGGGTTCTTCAGCCACAACTAAGTTTACTCCATCAGGTAAGCCGGATGCTTCCACGCTGAGAGCTCCGCCTGCATAATAGAATAAAACGTCCTGAATAGGACTGCCATTTGATATGGTTTGTTTCAATAATTCTTCACCAGGATCAGCAGGATTATTATACATTAGGATATAATCATTTGGAGTAGTACCCTGATATTCATAAACACCCAGATCAACATTATTATTTACGATACGGGGGTTACCATCCAAATCGGTTGTATTATTTACATAATCATTGTTTCCCCGGTTGACTACAGGACTACATTCTGTCAAATGAAAATTACCTCCGGAAAGATTCACAAAGAATAAATTAGGATCGGTTGTTTCCGGAATAGCATCTACCTCAAGATTTATATCAGGCTTATTGAACATTGAAGAAGTATACTGCATATATGAGTTATAATTATTTATTATATAACTGCCATTACTATATCCACAATAACCTGATGCTGATCTGCTCGTGATGATACTATTGTACAAAGTTAATTCGAAATTGCTCCCCGCCATAAAAGCGCGATAACCTGAATTTGACAAAACCGTTACATTTTGAAAATCGATATAAAAGCGACTGTCATTTAACCCATAGTTGTATCCTCCAAAATAAAGTTCACTTCCATTGGATCCCCCCGTATTACTGTACATCAATACATTTTTTAGAGAACATCTACTATATCCTACATAATCATTAAAAGAAATTCCACCGCCATAAGAAGTACCGGCAGAATTAGAAAAAATAATACTATTGGTCATTGAAACACTAGCAGCGATAAGCATCCCCCCACCTGTTGAGGATGCCGTATTCCCTGTTACAATCAAATTACTTGATTCTATTCCGGTACCCTTATTAAGATATAATCCAGCTCCTACACTAGTAGAAATATTATTTTTTATAGTTAAATTATTCAATATTATATTAGAAGCTGTATTCGTATATACACCTGCTCCTGCATTTCGTTCTATACCGGTAATACCGCCTACGGTTATTGTAGTACCAGTATTCGCCCGTCCTCCGGTAATGGTAAAGCCGTCAATTTTAATATTATTGTTATTAATGATGGTTATCACATGATAAGCATCATTATCGTTTGATGTTCCATTTTTATCCAGGTCCCCATTCAAAATGGTTACGTATATCTTCGGATTTCTATCAGTCGTATTATTAGCATTTCCACTGGTTCCTGTCAACGCGGGGTTAAACCCTCCGTATATCTGAATATTAGAAGGGATAAAGAATGTTTTATCACGATCTGTAAGAGTTCCGGTTGTCGCTGAAATACGATTTTCAGGATAGAATATAGCCGGAGCGCTTTCACTTCCCCCTGCTACCCAAATTTGGGTTACGTTACCAGCATTATCTATAGCATACTGAATGGCTGGTGCTAATGATGTATAAGCATTCTCCCAAGTACTTCCGTCTCCACTCCCGGTAGCCCCGCTTTTCACATAAAGGGTTTGAGCCTGTATACTCGTTACAATAAATATACATATTAATGTAAAGAGTAAATTTTTTTTTGTAAACATTGTTTTCATTTTAGCATTTCTTATTATTTTGTTTTTTTGATTTCTTGACATGGTATAATAATATTAAGTCACCATGTCTTGTTTTACAACCTGCTTTAGTCCGTTTCGCTGAAAGACACCATAACATATTGTTAGAAGAAATATAACAGATAAGGGGACGTGTGCAACAGAAAAATCTTGGGCCTCTGTAGATTCTTTCTTGCATATTAACAGATTAGCTGATGGAATTTTATTCTCATCAGTATTAGTTAAGGTATAAAAATCACTTCCAAAAGATTTGAGAGAAAAAACTTCACATTGAGAATTGAAAAATTCAGGAGAAAAAGAAACGGTTTGTTCTATTGAATAATATATACATACACATAATATAACAAAGAGATGTTTGTTGTATTTCTTCAATAGACAAAGGGAATTTTCCCTGAGATTTTCTATAGAAAATACCCCGTGAACTATATTATAGTTTCGTCTTTTAGTATGTTGTGCCATTTAATTTGTATGTGTCCAATGATAAATCTGCTTGTTACAGCAGTAAGCACTTTGAAATTTTGGTTACAAAATTAATGCCAATAAAAAGTCCAATTATTATCGAAAAAGCTTATTTTATTACGGAAATTAATATTTATCATGCCAAATTATATTAAAATGTGAATTTTCTCTCCTTTATGTGTTTTTTTCTGTACTTCTAAGGGGGTCATGCCATAGCTTTTTTTACAAAACTCATAGAATCGAGCTAAAGTGGAAAAACGATTAGAGATACTTATTTCTTTAATTGTTCTTTCTTCATTAGATAAATCATTTAATACCCTTTCCGCTTTCTGTTTTTGCATCCAACGATAAACAGGCATTGAAAAAGTTTTTTCGAATTTAACCTGAAAAGAGGAAAAAGAGCAATTCATTTTTTCTGCTAATTCTTTGGCTGTTCTCACTTCATTGTGATACTTCATCACTTGATTTACAAAAAAGTCTTCTTTTTCCATTATATGGGAAAAGAACATAAATATATCTTGTGGGGAATAATAGGTTTGCATCAAAAACAATAGTTCCATTATTTTGATATAAAAAAAATTAGGGCAGTCTAATCCATCTTCCAGGAGTTTACCGAAAAAAATCAAATATTCTTTAATTCTTTTGTGTATAACAAGAGGATGGTATGTTCCCCTAGCTTTATGAGAAGGATCAAAAAAATTGATTTGGGGCATGATATCACCTCCTTGAAAACAATATTCTTTCTTAAAGGATACTATTAATACTTGAGAATTTTTTAATGCTGTTATAGAAATAATAGAGGCAGGAGACAGGGTTATCATTTCATTGTCTGAAAGATCTTTTTCCGTTTCAGTAACAAACTGAATGGACAAATGACCCTGTAAAAGAAAGACAATGATAGGATCTTTTTTACCTACATTAATTTGTTTTTCCCCAGGCTTCAACCATAACATGTGTGAGAAACTATCACATGAATGGCAAAGTTGATGAGATTTATCTAAAATCTCATTCACAACCAGATGCTTTTCCATCATTTTGGAAATAATGTGTATGTTAATAACTGTGTCGTATTAAACACTGCAATTTTCATACCTTTAAAATAAGTTTGTTAAAAATATTTATTATGAAAGTATTTCATTTCAACATGTTAATTCAATGTTGAAAGATTCAAGTGCTTGATTATTAATAAAATATATGATATGATAAAAGATTATTCATGTGATTCTGGTAATGATAAA
>JAVBMM010000022.1:0-4274 GCA_031552425.1 Bacteroidales bacterium
CTTGAACCGGAATAAGAAAAATGAAAAAAACGGATAAAAAGCAAATGTTTTTCATGGGACGTGGTATTTTTATAGTTTAGATGCAAAATAAGGTAAAAAAAATATAAAAACAAAAAATCAATGTAATTTTTTTAAGTTACATTTTTTGTTGAACGCCTTTCTCGGTAAATTCATAAATCATTCCTGATTCAGGGCAAATGGCAGTTTTATTTTTGTCAAAATTCAGCCGATGTCCGTATTCGCTGACCCAACCGATTTGACGGGCAGGGTTTCCTGCCATGAGAGCGTATGGAGCAACATTTCTTAAAACAACAGAACCGGCTCCTATCATGGCATATTCTCCGATCGTTATTCCGCATAGAATGGTTGCATTAGCCCCGATACTTACCCCCTTTTTTATAAGAGTGGAAATATATTCGTTTCTACGGACAATAGCACTCCGTGGATTCAAGATATTCGTGAAAACACATGATGGTCCTAAAAAAACATCGTCTTCACAGATAACTCCGGTATAAATGGAAACATTGTTTTGAACTTTAACGTTATTTCCCAATTTTACTTGTGGAGATATTACCACATTTTGTCCGATGTTACAATTCATTCCGATTTCGGAATCGGGCATGATATGAGAAAAATGCCAAATCTTTGTCCCTCCTCCGATGATACAGCCAGGATCTATTATTGAAGTTTCATGTGCCTGATATGTTTTTTTCATAAAAAGAAAGCTTTGATTTTATTGACGATGTATTCGAGTTGATCTTCAGCTAGTTCTGTGTGAATTGGTAGAGATAATACAGATGCAGCTAAAATATCAGCATTTATTCTTTCTTTTGAAATATCTATGTTTCGATTATTCTGAAATACTTTTTGCTCAGGTAGAGATAAAGGATAATATATCATTGTTGGAACCCCTTGTTCTTGCAAGTATTTTTTTAGTTCGTTTCGTTTATCGTTTTTGATTGAAATAGTAAATTGATGATAAACGTGGGTGGAATACGTTGATTCGAAAGGTAATTGTACATAAGCTTTCAGTTCTTTTAAATTTTCCTGATAGTAATGGGCGGCTTGTTGACGGGCTTTGTTGTATTCGTCCAGGTGTTTTAATTTTACTCGTAAAATCGCTGCTTGTAATGTGTCTAAGCGAGAATTACATCCAATAATTTCATGGTAATATCTAACTGCTTGACCATGAGATGCAATCATTTTTAGTTTTTCTGCCAATGTTTCATCATTTGTCAACATCGCTCCTCCATCTCCGAAACAACCTAAATTTTTTGAAGGAAAAAAGGATAAACAACCAATGTTTCCCATTGTTCCGCATTGTTTTTTCTGTCCATCGGAAAATGTATAAACGGATCCGATGCTTTGTGCATTGTCTTCAATTACATACAAGTTATTTTTAGATGCAATATTCAACAGTTTTTCCATATCTACCGATTGGCCGAAAAGATGTACAGGAATAATAGCTTTGGTTTTGGTGGTAATAACAGCTTGTATTCTTTGGATATCTATATTATATGTGTCAGGGTAAACATCGACGAAAACAGGTTTTAATCCGAGGAGCAGAATGGCTTCTGCAGCTGCAATATAAGTGAATGAAGGAACAATCACTTCATCTCCCGGCTGAAGATCTAAAGCCATGAATGATATTTGCAACGCATCAGTTCCGTTTCCACAAGGAATAACATATTTGGAACCGGTATAATCAGATAATTCTTTTGCAAATCCTGCAACAGCCGATCCATTGATAAATGCTGTGGAGTCAATAACTTCTTTTATCGCATTGTCAATTTCACTTTGTATTTTTTTGTATTGGCCGGATAAATCCAGCATTTGAATTTTTTCCATTTAATCAGCTAATTCTATAATTTCCAAATCATATATATTACTGTCTTCCAATTTGAAGCGGACAAGTGTCCTTACCTGGTGCCATCCTTGTTTTCCTGCAGCTCCGGGATTAATATGTAATAGTTGTAATGTTTTATCATATTTTACTTTTAGAATATGTGAATGCCCGCAAATAAATAATTTAGGCGGATCAATAAATATTTTAGGAGTTACTTCTGGAGCATATTTACCCGGATAACCTCCGATATGTGTGATCCAAACATCTACATTTTCCAAAGAAAAACGTAAATCTTTAGGGCATTCTCTCCTGATCTCCTGTCCATCTGCATTACCATGAACAGCTCGGAAGATTTTTTCTTTCCGAAAATTATCAATGATTTCCATAGAACCAATATCTCCTGCATGCCAAACTTCGTCACAATCTGAAAAATGTTTAAGATAACGATCGTCCCAGTAGGCATGAGTGTCGGAAAGTAATCCTATTTTCTTCATTAATGTCTTTTATTTCTACAAAATTAGTATTTTTACAAAATATAACGTATATTCTTATTGTAATATTTTGGGATATGGAAGAAGGATATAAGTATTTTAATCGGGATATTAGTTGGTTGTCTTTTAATTACAGGGTTTTAATGGAATCAGAAGATACTTCTCTCCCTGTTTATGAAAGGATTAAGTTTCTCTCGATCCATGCTTCTAATTTGGAAGAATTCTATAAAGTCAGAGTTGCTGAATACAGGTCGTCATTTTCGCCCGATGCAGATGCAGATTTAATCAGAATTAATGAAGAAGCCACTCGCCAGCAGAGGGAATCTTTCCGGATCTTCGAAGAACAATTATTACCTGAATTGTTACGGAATAACATCGTATTATATCAAGATTGCCATATTAAGCCATTTCATCAATCTTTTGTCCGGGAATATTTTAATGAAGAAATTTTTCCATTCATTCAACCGGTACTGATTTTGAAGAATGAAATAAAAATGTTTCTGCAGGACAGCCGTTTATACCATTTTATTCGCTTGGTGAAAAACGGAACTTTTTATTATGCGGTTATAAAAATCCCTTTTGCGAAAGTTCCTCGTTTTATCACTCTTCCTCCTCATGAGGGAAAACATTATATCATGTTCATCGATGATATTGTTGAGGCTAATTTGCCGTTGGTTTTTCCGGGGTTTGAGATAAATTCTTGTCACAGCATCAAGATATCCCGGGATGCGGATATTCTGATAGAAGAAGAAAACTCTGAAGAAATATCGAAAACAATTATCCAAAAGGTAAAAAAACGAAAAACCGGAAAATTGAGCCGTTTTGTTTATGATAGTCGAATTCCGGTAGATATGCTTGACTATCTTTGTGAAACTTTTCAATTGGAACGCCACGATTTAATTCCGGGAGGGAAGTACCTTAATATGGAAGATTTAATAAAGCTTCCTAATCCTGTAGGTAATTCGTTGGAAATTATACCCCCTTTACCTTTGAATATTCCTGTATTGGATAAATCAAAGAATATATTTTCCGTGATTGATAATGAAGATGTATTGCTTAATTATCCTTATCAATCATTTGATTATTTTTTACGTTTTCTCAAAGAGGCGGCTTTTGATCCGGAAGTAGAGGAAATAAAACTTACTCAATACCGGGTGGCAGAAAATTCAGCTGTTATAGAAACTTTGATTGCTGCTTCGGGAAGAAAGAAACAAGTGACTGTTTTTGTTGAACTTAAAGCCCGGTTTGACGAAGAAAATAATTGGAATACTGCAGTGTTGATGGAACAAGCAGGAATTCATATCGTTTATAGCTTACCAAAATTGAAAGTACATGCCAAGTTGGCTTTGGTTGTCAAACGAAAATCTTCAAAAAATAAAGATTTAGCATATTTAAGTACCGGAAACTTTAACGAAAAAACTGCCCAATTATATGCCGATATAGGTTTGTTTACTTCAAATAAAATCTTGACGCAAGAAGTTTTTCAAGTATTTCGCTTTTTAGAAGAAGGGAAAGAGTATCCTCAATTGAATTCGGTATTAGTTTCACAATTCAATATGGTTCCCTCTTTATTACAGATGATAGAAAAGGAAATAGAAGTTGCCCGTTCAGGCGGAAAATCAAGAATTATTTTGAAAATGAACGGAATACAAGATGAAGTGATGATAAATGCTCTTTACAAAGCAAGTGAAGCCGGAGTGCAAATAGATTTAATAGCAAGGGGAATTTGTTGCGTAATACCCAATCAACCTTTTAGTAAAAACATTAAAATTACCCGGATTGTAGATATGTTTTTAGAACATGCGAGGATTTGGTATTTTTATAACGAAGGGAAAGGAGATGTTTATATTACTTCTGCAGATTGGCTGAGAAGAAATCTGAGCCGAAGGATCGAAGTGGCAGTTCCGATATATTCTCCGGAAATAAAAAAAGAAATT
>JAVBMM010000025.1:0-7835 GCA_031552425.1 Bacteroidales bacterium
TTCCAGGCCTTTTTTTGTATCATTTTATACGAAAAACCCTTCCTTTCTTAATAAATATAGTAGGGCTGTAGAAGCATTATAGCCTTACTATAAGGGTCATATAGTCCTACTACACGACATTTATAGTCCTACTATAAAAAAATTGTGACTAAATACTATAAAAACGCATATATGTTTTCTCAGATATTTTTTTCGGCTAATTTTCTGTTCGGAAATTTGTTAAGAAATCATAAGATTATTTTTCCTTTTATCCTCCAACACCGGCTCGTCTTATCTGTAGAAACAGAAATGGAAGGACATTCCGCAGAACTCATCTGTAAGAAGTTAGTAGAAAAATAGAAGTCCCGAAGTAAAAACCCCTATCCCTTATATTTAAGGGGAAAATAATGAAATTATCTTTTGCATCAAGGAAAAAAGAAGGATTAGATAATTGATATTCATTTACCTATATTTAATCCTGTAAGGATTTACGCTTGGTAGAGAGAATATTTTAGGGTGTTTTTTGCATGCCATTAGGTATGCTTATCTTTTTTAATCATTTTTTTCAAGCGATAATGCCTATCGGTATATTTTTCTACCTGAACATGAATTGTTTGGGTAGATGTTTCCTATAGACAGGATGTTATGCTATTTTTGAAAAGACTTGGGTAACGATTTGGCGACCGTTCTTATTTCAGCATTTTGCGGTGCAATACCAACAAATAACTTGGGTGTAAAGGTAGGCTATTTTTGGAAATTTCAAGCATATATTTTTCCTTTTTCATCTGATAAACATCCCTCTTATGGAAAGAATAAATAAGACAAGGCTTTTATCGGAAATACTCTTTCCAACGAGAAAGGAAGATTTCCGATAAAATTCATTTTAGCCTTGACGTTTTATTCTTGGAATATACCTTTGTGTTGAGATAATAAAGGATTATCCCATTTTGACACTTCATAAAAAGGGATATAATAGCTAATCTCTTTTATTACATCACGTTCGGCAAAGTCTGCCCCATTAGTAAAAATTGATTCTGTATGAATAACAATAGTATCCTGCAATCTTTTACACAACCTTAGTACAACTCTAAATAATTCAATATAATCCAAACCATCAGTATTGCTTGTGTCTTTATTCAAAGCATCAACATCCATCATACAATTTGGATGCAGCTTATCAACATAACTAACAAGGCAATCATAACTTCTATCCTTTTCTTTTCTAAAAAAAGATACTTTTATAAACTGTTCACAATCCATAATCATAATTTTCATTTAATATTTTTATTCTATTCCAAAACTAACTACAAATTCACTTGTATTCTGACCATATGTTTAATTATTATTTTCAGCATTATCAAGATCAATGCTAATTTTAATTGGCTGATTTTCAAGAAATAAACATAAGTATTTTTTGTTTAAACTCAAAATTTTTCGAATAGAAAAAATAATTAAATTAGATGAGATAACCAGGTAGAAGCAGAAAACACCTCACATCGGATTGTGACTAAATATTATCAATGATCCTCCTCCCACTTCTTTTTGTCAATTCTATCTTCAAGTTCTTTTTTCCACATATCCCAATCATCTAAATGCATCTCTTTCCATTTTTTAAAATCGTCTATATCACCTGTATGATGATCTCTCCATATATAATATAGGTCATATTCTGTCTTATCTATTATAAAATGATTCCAGTTATTAAGTCTGCGTTCAGCCCATTTTTTCCATTTATTATGATGCTCTTCAGCCCAAATTTTCCATACATCTAAATCATGTATCTTATTTTTCAATTCTTCCATTTTCTTTTTCCACTCTTTCCATTCATTCCAATTTTTTTCTTTCCATCGATTGAATAGAATGTCATCAATATTACCAGAATTAATTACATTATTTATCCAGTTGTGGATTTCTCTCATGTTGTTTGCTTTATACCACTCTTCATTCCACAAATCCCATAACTTAATCTGATTTGGAGTGAATACTATGCGCCGACAGGCGACAATTGATAACGGAAAACATCCTTAGTTTCCGTTCATAATCCGCCTTAGCGGTAGCGGTCGTTTCGACCGCAAGGGGAGTCCAGAGGGGTTTACCCCTTGGCTTATTGGGGCATTTTTAGCGAGAGTGCAACGGAGCGTTAAAAAAATGCCCTAATAAGCTACGGCTTTTCTTTAAAAGCCCATCGGAGTAGCTGCGGGAATCGAGATTTTATACATCTGCCTGATTCCGTTTTTCTGTCGCTTAACTGACGAGCGACAATCTATATAATCGCTCAAATCAGTGTAGTGTATTGACAGAAAGCAGTGTGATAATATTGCCAACCCCATCATATGTGTACACTTGTTTGTCTTATTTTTTCTTTCACCGGCAATATTTCGACCGGAGGAATGACCGGATTAAAAGCCAACCCCGCTTCCAGTTTTTCTCCGAATGCCGATATATCATGCTCCAATTTCTCGGTGGTAATCTTGGCGTAAATTTGGGTGGTGGTAATCTTCGTATGCCCTAAAATTTTGCTGACACTTTCAATAGGCATCCCCTTGCTCAGCGCAAGGGTCGAGAATGTGTGACGGCTTGAATGGAATGAGAGAGGCTTGTCTATCCCACACTCCTTTGCTATCACTTTTAACGTTCTGTTCATGTAAGTATTCGCATGTAAATAAAACAGGAGGTTACCATTTCTAAAAGGTTCGTAACGCTTGATAATCCGTAATGCACTATCCAATAACTTCACACGGAACGGGACTTTGGTTTTCTTCCGGTTCGCTACAATCCACCAGCTACCGTTGATATTGACCAAATGGTCGGTTGTCAAATTTTTAATGTCGATGTACGAGATACCCGTCAGGCACCCGAATACGAACATATCCCGTATTTGGGAGAATGACATCATGGCGAACGAATGGTTCATCAGCTTTTGCAGTTCCTCCTCCGTCAAAAACTGCCGTTCCCTTACATTGGGGCTTACATGGTATTGGGCAAAGGGGTTGCGATGCAGATATCCGTCGCAATGGGCGCGGGTAACAATCATCTTCAACGGCACGGTGTACATCCATACGGCGGATGATGAAAGAGACAATTCGGAGCGCAGGTAAATGTCGAACTGTCGGATGAAGTCTTCCGATAGCTCTTTCATCGAAATATCCTTACGCTTGTAATACAAGCTGATAAAGTTTGCTAAATGGTTGCGCACGATGCAGTATTTCTGGTATGTACCTTTCGAGCGGTCTTTGCCCACACGCTTGCTAAAATCGGCGTTGTGTTTGTCGAAAGCGGATAATAACGTTTCGTACTCATTACCGATACCTTGATAGGCGTTCCTAATCATTTCGGCAGTGACAAACCCCTCCCGCTCCTTGATTTGTTGGTAATGCTCGATAATCTTCGCCTTGATTTTGTCTAAGGCGTGGTTAATCTTCTGCGCTTCGGCACCCTTACCTTTGGCTCGGTTGGCTTTGGCATCCCACAGGGAGAGGGAAACCGTTTGTTTACAACTGAACTGGGCAGCCTGCCCGTTTACTGTGATACGCCCCAGAATCGGGACAATACCGTTTTTTCCTTACTGCTGTTCACGTAAAACAGCAATTTAAATGTGTTCCGCATAACTCAATTTTTTTGGTTACAAAATTACTTTCTATTGAGTTATTTGTTGCTATGCAAAATTATGCAAAATGCCGAATAACAATCTGTTGTGAAATATGTCAGTGCTTATGTCGGGTAATGATTTGGCGACCGTCCGCCTGCGTTATTCTGCTTTTAATGTGTTTTTCGACACCGGAAAAATTTTGCAAAATATAACATATTGCACTGACAGTCAGTTAGATTACCTCGTTTTTCAAAAATCCGTCTCCTGTGTGGTATGTTCTACCAAAAAAATTGATTATTGTGCTAAAATATAACTTAACAGCCTTGATTTTTGCTTCTTTTTTTATTAAGAAAAAAGAAGTATAAGGTATGTGATGACCTTAAACAAATTTGTGAAAAAGTTGTACTTTTGGTGCAAAGTTTAAATAAAATGGAAAAAATCAAATCTTCTTTAAGAAAATCCCGTGGAATGCGTTGGTTTGTTTTGGTTTTAATTTCAGTAACCATGCTATGTTCTTATTATCTGACGGATGCCATGGCTCCGTTGGAACAACGTTTGGAAATGCGTTTGATGTGGAATGCTACTGATTATGGTATTTTTTCGGGAGCTTACGGATGGTTTAATGTATTTTTGCTAGTGTTGATATTCGGAGGAATGTTTTTAGATAAAGTAGGAACTCGTATTGCTGGGGTTACTGCCATCCTAATTATGTTGATTGGTGCAGCTATAAAGTATTGGGCACTGAGCGGACATGTCGGAAACGAAATAGTGTCATTGAACATTTTTTCATTGATATTTTCTCTTAAAAAAAGCGTTTTGATAGCAGGCTTAGGTTTTGCTATTTTCGGAGTAGGAGTAGAGATGTTTGGTATAACAGCAAATAAAGCTATTGTCAGGTGGTTCAAAGGAAAAGAGATGGCTTTAGCTATAGGTTTAAATACATCTACCGGCCGTATAGGAACCGCATTAGCCATGTTTACTCCCATACCTTTAGTTAATCTTACAGGAAATATCGGGATGCCGGTATTAGTGTCCATGTTATTGCTTTGTATCGGATTATTATCGTTTTTCTTCTTTATTATCTTTGATAGAAAATTAGACGTTGAGGAGAATACTGAAAATAAACCGGTAGAAGAAGAATTTAAATTCAGTGATGTGGTTAAAGTAGTTAAGGTAAAGGCTTTTTGGTATATTACTATTTTATGTTTATTGTTTTATGCGGCTGTTTTTCCTTTTATTAAGTACGCTACAAATCTGATTATTCAGAAATTTGATGTTTCCGAAGAGTCTGCAGGATATATTCCGGCTTTACTTCCTATGGGAGCTTTGTTTTTAACTCCTGTATTCGGAAAAGTTTACGATAAATATGGGAAAGGAGCAACCATTATGATTATTGGATCCGTTTTATTGCTTTGTGTACACCTGTTGTTTGCCATACCTTCGCTAAATAATATCCATGTGGCGATTGCTTTAATTATTTTATTAGGTATTTCATTTTCCATGGTACCCTCTGCAATGTGGCCTTCTGTAGCAAAAATTTTCCCTGAAAACCGGTTGGGAACAGCTTATTCTCTTGTTTTTTGGGTACAAAATTGGGGAATTATGTTAGTTCCGATGTTGATAGGATATGTCTTGAATACGTATTGTGTGATAGGTATCCAGGAAAAAATCGTCGAAGGAAAAGCAATGGAAGCTTCTCTTTATAACTATACTTTACCTATGCTGATTTTTGCTTGTTTCGGATTACTTTCCATATTGTTTGCACAATTATTGAAAAAAGAAGATAAGAAAAAAGGTTACGGTTTGGAATATCCGAATGAGTTTAGTACTCATCATTCTTCCGAAACGGAATAGTTGACATTGAGTACTTCCGCTTTTCGTAAAGCGTTTTCTACTTCAGCAATAATTTTCATTTCTGTGTTTTTATCTGCAGAGATAGAAACAGTCATACGTTCCTGTTCATCAGGATTGAGTAAAAATTTCTTTCTGGAAAAGTAAAGAGGGATTTCAGAGACTTCCATCTGTCCATTTCCTACTTGGATGATAGGTTTCGTTCCCAAAGTTTCTCGATATTCAGCACGGGGTTTACCGATGTAAATAAAAAAAATGAGTGATTTCTCTTCTAATTTAGTAAATTCTGTAGCGGCAGGTTCTTGATACTCTACTTGAGGAATTTCTTGTCTTACATTTGAAACAATCATGAAGAAAAACAACAAAGTAAATATCAAGTCGGGAAGAGAAGCTGTGTTTAATGGAGGAATCTCGGGTTTTATTCCTTTTCTGAATTTACTCATGATTTACCTCCTTTCTCCACTTTTTCCGGTTTAGAAATTTTTCTAGGATAATATTGCCTGATGGCTTTCTTTTCTTCGGAATTAATTTCTGAATAAGGCTTTCCAAAAGATTTTTCGGATAATTCATTACGAAGTTCCCGGTATGCAGCCGCTAATTCATTTTGAACAAAAACATAAGTTTGGAAACTGGTCTTATCACCATTAGTTATCGCAATTACATGGTCTTTAGTGATCTTTTGTTTACCCAGCAAAGGAATTTCTTCTTCTGTCTTTTCGGGAAGATTCTCTTTATTTTCAGGATTGGATATAAATTCTTTGGCTAAAGTTTTTAATTCATTGACCTCTATCTTTTTCTTTTCCAGGAAGATTTGATTTTCATCATCGATGTAAATCGGAAGAAAGTTACGTTTCTTAATTTCGATGTGCTTTACAGGATAATTTTCCGGAGGAAGAGGAGAAAGATGCATCGGCATAATAAAATCCGGATGGACAGATGCTGTAAGAATGAAAAAAATCAATAACAAAAAAGAAACGTCTGCAGAAGCGCTTGAATTAATTTCAGGAATTTTATGTCCAATTTTTTTTTTCACACTGCTTTTTCCTTGTATTTTAGGATAATATCTAAAAGGGAGACGGATGTATCTTCCATTTTATGAATAATAGATTCGTCTTTAGTTAATATATAATTATAGAATACTTGCAAGATTAAAGCGACAATCAATCCTCCCACCGTGGTGATTAAAGCTACTTTCATACCTCCTGCAATAATAGAAGGAGTGATGTCGGCAGCAACTTCAATAGCATCGAAAGCTTGTATCATTCCCCAAACTGTTCCTAAAAAACCGAGAGTAGGAGCCATGGCTATAAATAAAGATATCCAGGTGAAATTACGTTCTAATAATCCAGATTGTACACTCCCATATGAAACAATAGAATTTTCAATGACGTCAATGTCCTGGTCTATTCTCATTAAACCTTGGTAAATAATAGAAGCTACTGGTCCACGAGTATTACGTACAATATTCTTTGCAGCTTCCACATCTCTTTTTTCCAATGCTTCTTCTACTTTTCTTAGTAACTTTTTACTGTTTACATCAGCCAAATTTAAGTAAATAATACGCTCAATGGAAAAAGCAAGGCCAAGGATAAGAATAGCGGAAATAACACTCATGAAATAAGGATTCCCTTCTATAAATTTGGTTTTCAGTTGGAAATACAAACCATGATCTTCAGCTTCGTTTTCATCGATAGTTTCCATCTGCTTGATTTCTTCCGTTAAATTTATGGAATCTTCTTTTTGGATTTGAGAAAGGCAAGGGATAGAAAAAGAAAATATGAAGATGGTAAAAATTAGAAATTGTTGTTTCATGTCAGACTGAATTTAATTCTTGCAAATGTACGTTATTTTCCGGCAATCACTTCGATAAAGGCTTCTTTTTTTAAGTAACGTTGTGCCAACATTTTGATTTCTTCCGGAGTAATTTTTTTTACTGTATCTATCTGTTTATAAAGGAAATCAATATTCAGATCACTTGCTAATAAAGAAATATGAGCGTCGGCTAAAGAAAACGTGCCGTCTAAACTTCTGACGAAATCTCCCAACATATAATTTCGAACCATATTTAACTCTTGTAAACCCACTGTTTTTTCTTGAAGTCGTTCTATCTCCTTATATACTTCTTCAATTAATACATCGGTATGTTCACAAGCAGTTTGTGTTGCAATAGACAGATATGCTGCATTTTTAAGAGCCATAATACCTGAAGAGATACCATAGGTATAACCTTTTTCTTCACGGATGTTAGACATCAGCCGGCTACCAAAATATCCTCCTAAAATAGTATTCACTACTCTTAATCCGGGAAAATCGGGATGAGAACGGTTGATTACCGGAAGCCCCATGCGGATACCATTTTGTAACGCATCTTCTTTAGGAATGAATAAACGACGGTTTCCTTGAATGGGAGGTATTA
>JAVBMM010000153.1:0-6726 GCA_031552425.1 Bacteroidales bacterium
CGTAATGGAATTGTTGTGTCCATCCTTTTTCCCAATCCATTATGGCAAATTCGATTAACATAGCGGATTGAAATTTGAGAATTTCTTCTTTTGTTAATGCTTTTCCTCCATATACTTTATTAAAAATAGTATCGATTTCAACTTGGGTATACTCCTCTGCATAAAACTCTTCTAATCCATGGTCGGATAATTTACATCCCACAGAAGCAAAGAAATCGTGGCGTTTACGCAAAGCATCAATCAAATCGGCGTATTTACTGATACTGATTCCAGAAACGTTAGATAGTTTTTCCACATAAGTACGAAAATCCGCAGGATTGGCAACTGCCATCGCTTTGTCTGGTCTCCATGTAGGTAATACTTTGATAGAAAAACCTTCATTCTTCAAAGAAATATGATGTTCCAAAGAATCTATCGGATCATCTGTGGTACAAACTGTTTCTACATTATAATGTTTCATTAATCCGCGGGCGCTGAATGCAGGTGTACGCAATTTGGCCGTACATTCTTCGTAGATTTCTTTGGCTGTTTCCGGTTTTAATAATTTAGTTACACCAAAGGCCGTTTTTAATTCAAGATGTGTCCAATGGTATAATGGGTTACGCATGGTATAAGGAACTGTTTCCGCCCATTTTTCGAATTTTTCCCAATCGGAAGTATCTTTCCCTGTACAAAAACGCTCTGCAATACCATTGGTACGCATTGCTCTCCATTTGTAATGATCGCCTTCCAACCAAATTTGTCCGAGATTGTCAAATTGCCTGTCATTCGCAATTTGAGCAGGATCTAAGTGACAGTGATAATCAATAATCGGCTGTCTTTTTGCATGTTCATGGTACAGGTATTGTGCTGTTTCTGTCTGTAACACGAAATTATCGTCCATAAATGCCTTCATAAATATTATTGAGTTAAGAGTTAAGAGTTAAGAATTAAAAGTTTGTTTAATACTCTTAATCCTTAACCTTTAACCAAATTTATTTAAGTTTATCTGCTGTAAATGTATCCATATCATCATAGGCAAGGTTTTCTCCGCACATGGCCCAGATGAAAGTATAATTACTTGTCCCTGCTGCTGAATGGATTGACCAAGATGGAGAAATCACTGCTTGTTCATTTCCCATGAATATATGCCGGGTTTCCTGAGGTTCTCCCATGAAGTGGCAAACTGCTTGTTCAGCCGGTATTTTGAAATAGAAATATGCTTCCATCCTGCGGGAATGTGTGTGTGGAGGCATGGTATTCCAAACACTGCCTGGTTGTAATTCCGTCAATCCCATTTGTAATTGACAGCATGGAAGAATTTCATGTAAAACCAATTGATTCAGTATTCTTTTGTTAGCGGTTTCCATTGCGCCCAGGTCACGAGTTCTTCTCATTTCAGATGTGATTTGGGTGGTAGGATATGCTGTATGGGCAGGAGAAGATGCAAAATAATATTTTGCCGGATTGTTTTTGTTGTTGCTTTTGAAGATCACTTCTTTGGAGCCACGTCCTACATAAATAGCATCTTTGAAAGCCATTTTATAATCAACACCATCAATACTAACTACTCCTTCTCCATCAATGCAGATGATTCCCAATTCACGTCGTTCACAGAAAAATTCTGAACGGATTAAGTCTACAGTTTCTAACTTTAAGTTTTCGTTTACCGGAAGAGCTCCACCAATAATCAAGCGATCATTGTGGGTGTAAACCATTAGCACTTCATCAGGAGTAAATAACTTTTCTACTAAAAACTCTTTTCGCAATTGAGATGTATCATAATGCTTTACATCGTTTGGGTGCGTTCCCCATCTTTCTTCAATATTTGTTTTCATATTTTTAATGTTGTTTATTTCCATGCAGGCCTGTTCAGGCGAGATAGAACCTCATCAATACACTGCTGAAAATCAGTTTTGGTCACTACTGGTTCTTGATCTAATTCCCAAGTAGGCATAAAATAATAATCTGTATAATTTCCGGCAGTGTTGAATACTACTACATGATTTAATTCGTCGTTTGTGATTTCTTTTACTTGGGATGTTTTGGCAAAAATAGCCAGCCCCATCATGTCATTGTTTAGACTTTGTTTCCCAAAAGAAGCTATGTATGTCCAACGTCCTGATTTTCCGGTGAGAAATTCCGTATTTTCGTTTTTGATGAAACCTGTACAAAGATGTTCTACTTTGTTGTTTGTTGATAATTCCATGTGTGAAGCGCGGCTACCGGCATCAATGGAAATAAGTGACTGTAAATCACATTTGCTATTTCCGTTATTCCATCCGTAATATGTTATCCTTACTTGAGAACGAATTTTTCCATCGGCTTGTACAAATGCGATCACACTATCTGTTTTTTCTATCCGGGAAACTTTTTTCCCATCCCATATTCCGATTGCTCCAATTCCTAAAGATTTTTCTACTTTCATGTTGTCCATTCCCCAATCTGCTAATTTGTGGTAGGTACCATATTCGGATGTTCCAATATATGGTAACACAATTTGTGGAATTCTTTTGGCAAATACATCAATGGCATTTCTTGGATCCAAATAAAGCCTGAAAGCAACTTTATCACTTTCCCATCCCGGTCCTTCATATTTAATGAAATTTGCATGATCTTTCAAATTAGAAGGAGCTTTCAAATAGTTGGATTTTGTCCAGTATCCTCCGGTATATTTTTTTCCTTCGAACTGTCCGCCTATTTTATGAACAATTTCTGCATAGGTTCTTTTGGGATAGGAATACGCATTTCCTGTTTTAATATGAAATACTTTTGTTTCTTTTCTCTTTAATTCAAAAGGGAAAATAATGAATGTTTTTCCTGTCAAATCAGTAGATACTTCTATTGGAACTATTGTTTTCCCGTCGCTTGCTATAAGGTTTTCCGGAGTTAGTTTGTTTAACTCGGAAATAGGAATTTCAGCTACGCAATTTGTTAGATCTTTATCGGAGGGATTTTGTAAAGAAAATTCGTATGAAACATTTTGTGCTTTAACAATGCATAATGTGGCAACAAACGAAAAAAATAAAAAGAAATACTTCATGTCTTGTGCTTTTTATTCTCAGAAATTTTGAGGCAAATATAATATTTATTTTTGAACTGTGTACGTGAACGGTTGTATATTTTTTATTATCATACTTGCTAAGAAGTTTTTTTATTTTAATGAATGAAAATTAAAGTTGAGATGATTTTTTCATTACATTTGCTGGTCTTTTGGAAAAATTGATAAAATGAGATTAAGATTTTTAAGTTTAGGCAGCGGAAGTAGTGGAAATTGTTATTTTTTAGGTACCAGTGAATATGGAATACTTATAGATGCAGGAGTTTCTGTCCGTGTTGTAAAAAAGACACTTAAAGATTACGATATCGATTTTTCAAAAATACTTGCTGTTTTTATTACGCATGATCATGCTGATCATATTAAAGTTGCCGGTTGTCTCGGAGAAAAATATGGCATTCCGGTGTATGCAACGGAAAAAGTGCATCAGGCAATGGAGAATAGTCGGTATTTGGGAGAGCCTCTCTATACTTCCCGTCGTTATATCAGGAAAGAAGAACCTTTGCAAATCAGGGATTTTATGTTGACTGCATTTGAAGTTCCTCATGATGGAATGGATAATGTGGGATATCATATCTCATTCGGGGAGCATAAGATGACTATTGCTACAGATGTAGGCCATATTACAGATACAGTGGCCAAATACTTATGTCTGGGAAATCATATCGTTATAGAGGCTAATTATGATGAAGAGATGTTGATGCAAGGGAGGTATCCGATGTTTTTGAAGGAACGAATAATTAGTGATACAGGACATCTAAGCAATAAAGAAGCTGCTAACTTTTTAGCCCGAAATTTTAACGATCAAGTTAAAAATATTTGGTTGTGTCATCTCAGCAAGGATAATAATCATCCAGAATTAGCTTATAAAACCGTAGAAATAGCATTGGCTGAAAATGGAATTATAGTAGGAAGAGATGTTAGTCTTTCAGCCTTAAAAAGAAGTACTCCTTCAGATATTTTTTATTTGTAAAAGTTTGTCTTAAAAGCAGAAAATTCTTCTTTTCTGAGAATAATTCTATTCCAAACTCCTGAAAGGAAACCACATCCGTAACCTGTTAATTGAACGAAAGAGGCTATAACGGATAAACTTCCTGTTCTTAAGCTTTTATTTTTGATACTTGCATCGATAAAGATGATGGCCAGATAGCATAAAATAAGTATTATACCATATGGAAAATAGTAACTTATAAGTAAGGAGAAAATGAAGAACAGAGTAAATAATGTGGGAAAAAAATGTACGGCTTTAAGTGAATCCGGATATTTCTTATAGAGATTTATTCTGGCAATTCCGGAGTTATATATTTGTTTGAAAAATTTTTTGAAATCAGTTCTTCTTTTATGATAAACAAAAGCTTCAGGAAATAATTGAACTTTATATCCTGCTTGGTAGATACGGATGCTGAAATCAATGTCTTCTCCAAAGCGCATGAGAGAAAATCCGCCTAGAGATTCGAAAACAGTTTTTTTAATCCCCATATTGAAACTTCGTGGATAAAATTTATCAATTTTCCTTTTTCCACCACGAATTCCTCCTGTTGTAAAAAAAGAAGTCATCGAATAATTAATTGCTTTTTGAATAGCTGAAAAAGAATCCAAAGCTCTGTCAGGTCCTCCGAAAACATCAGCATGAGTTGTCTCGATTTCCTTTTTTACTTCTGATATATATTGTGGAGGGATAACGCAATCGGAATCTAAAATAATGAAAAAATTCCCTGAACTTTTCCGCATACCATAATTCCTGGCTTGTCCGGGGCCTGAGTTTTTAATGTAGTGATAAGATAATGCCAGTTGTTGGGAATATTTCTCTATAATGCTTTCACATTTTATCTCTGATCCGTCTTCTACAACAATAACTTCAAAGTCTTGATCTATTTGCTTAGTCAAGCTTTCCAGTAATTCATCAATTTCTTCGGGACGGTTAAAAACAGGAATGATAACGGAGAATGTGGGCATTGTTGAAGGCATTTTCTATCCAGTGTCGGGGTACCAGGATTCGAACCTGGGACCCCCTGCTCCCAAAGCAGGTGCGCTAGCCGGGCTGCGCTACACCCCGATTGTGGATTTGAGGCTGCAAAATTAAAAATAACTTTTGAATTATAAAAGAAAAAGAAAGTATTTTTTTTATTTTCCTGAATATATAGTTTTTTTTGATACTTTTGAGGCTTAGAAGTTATAAAATAAATAGAACTTTATGTTACAGGAATCTTTTTTCCTAGAAACAAAAAATGTAATTAAACGATATGCCGGTCACCTTGCCTTGGATAATGTAAGTATTCAGGTTCCTCGAGGAAAGATATTCGGACTTTTAGGTCCCAATGGTGCCGGAAAAACCACTCTTATCAGGATTATCAACAGAATTACAGCTCCGGATAGTGGAGAAGTTATATTCAAGGGGAATAAAATGTTTCCTGCGGATGTTTATAATATCGGTTATCTTCCGGAAGAACGAGGACTGTACCAAAAAATGAAAGTGGGAGAACAAGCTGTGTATCTGGCAAGGTTAAAAGGATTGCCTATACATGATGCTCAAAAAGGGTTGACTCTTTGGTTTGAAAAGTTCGGTATCATGGATTGGTGGAATAAAAGATTGGAGGAACTTTCCAAAGGAATGCAACAGAAAGTACAATTCATTATTACTGTGGTACATGATCCGGAACTTTTAATTTTTGATGAACCTTTCAGTGGATTCGACCCTGTTAATGCTGATTTATTAAAAAAGGAAATTTTGGAATTGAAGGAAAAAGGGAAAACCATTATTTTTTCTACACATAATATGTCTTCCGTTGAAGAAATTTGTGATGAATTTGCATTGATCAGGAAATCTCAGGTAGTGTTAAATGGAAATGTGGAAGAAGTTCGTTCTCGCTATAAGAAAGATACCTTTATATTGAAGATTGATAACCTGAAAAATCTTCCGAATGGTAGTAATTTATTTTCGATTCTTGAGGAGAAACCTTTTTATTATGGTAAAATTATTCGGATAAAAAAAAGGTCAAAGAATGTATCTAATGCTGATTTGATCACTCAATTATCAACTATGTGTAATATCCTTTCTTTTGAGGAAGAAATTCCTTCTATGAATGATATTTTTATTAGAACAGTATCATGACTAGTAAGGTAAAGATTGTTATTCGTCGGGAATATCTCAGTCGTGTGAGGAAAAAGTCATTTTTATTAATGACATTCCTGATGCCTTTTGTTTTTGCAGCTTTGATTTTTGTTCCGTTTTGGATGTCCGGTTTCAAAGATGGCGGAGAAAAAAAAATACTTGTAATCGATCAAACCGGTAAATATTTTCATTTGTTTGAAAATTCCGAAGGATTTTATTTTGTTCCTGCCGTAAATGGAACAGAAGAACAAAATAATAATGATGAAGTATATGCAACCTTAGTTATTACTTCAAATTTACTTGAAGAACCGGCTGCAATAACAATTTATTCAAGAAAACAAGTTACTTCTACTCTTACTAATTTGATAAAAAATACGTTGAATCCGTATTTACAAGATGAAAAATTGGAGTCATATAATATTCCTGATTTGAAAAAAATATTGGAAGAAAGTAAAGTGTCCATTCATTTGCAAACTATCAAATTATCAGATGAAGGAACAGAAAAAGAATCTTCTGCAGAATTAGCTTCAATTATTGGGATTCTTTTTACTTTCATTATATATATATTTATTTTTGT
>JAVBMM010000155.1:0-3504 GCA_031552425.1 Bacteroidales bacterium
TGCAACAAAAGAATGTCCAGGAATGATTCTTGGAATCGGCTCGATCGTTGATCCGGGAACAGCTTCCCTGTATATTCAAATAGGTGCAAATTTCATTGTTGGTCCATTATTTAATCCTGAAATAGCTAAAATTGCCAATCGTCGTTTAATTCCATATACTCCCGGATGCGGTTCCGTATCGGAAGTTGGTTTCGCACAAGAAATGGGTTGCGACATTTGTAAAGTATTTCCGGGAGATGTTTTAGGTCCTAATTTTGTTAAAGGGCTAAAAGCTCCTATGCCGTGGTCTATGTTGATGGTTACCGGAGGTGTTAAACCTGAAGAATCCAACTTAAAATCATGGTTCGATGCTGGTGTTACTTGCGTAGGAATGGGCTCCAACCTTTTCCCAGCAGATGTAATTGCAGCTAAAGAATGGAAAAAAATTACAGAGATGTGTAAAGATGCTTTGGCAATTATAGCTAAAGTGAAAAAATAATTCTTCACTAAAAATAATATCATGAATGATCAAACTAAAATGACTAATTACAGATGGTCTATCTGTATTTTACTATTTTTTGCAACTACAATTAACTATTTAGACCGGCAGGTTTTATCCCTCACTTGGGATGAATTTATCAAACCCGAGTTCCACTGGGATGAAAACCATTATGGGACAATTACTTCAGTATTTTCTATAGTATACGCTATTTGTATGCTTTTTGCCGGTCGTTTCGTCGACTGGATGGGAAGCAAAAAAGGATTCCTTTGGGCAATTGGCATATGGTCTGTAGGAGCTTGTATGCATGCACTTTGTGGTATTGTTACCGAAAAATACGTGGGATTACACAGTGCTGCAGAATTAATGGGTGCTACAGGTGATGTAGTAGTTGTAATTGCAACTGTAAGTATGTATTGTTTTATTGTTGCCCGTTGTATATTGGCGTTAGGTGAAGCCGGAAACTTTCCTGCTGCTATCAAGGTAACAGCCGAATATTTTCCGAAAAAAGACCGCGCATTTGCGACCTCAATTTTTAATGCAGGGGCTTCAATTGGTGCGTTATTTGCTCCGCTTACTATTCCTTTATTGGCAAAAGCCTGGGGTTGGGAAATGGCCTTTATCGTCATTGGTGCGTTAGGTTTCATATGGATGGGATTTTGGGTATTCATGTATGATGCTCCGTCTAAAAGTAAACACGTCAACAAAGCGGAACTTGAATACATTGAACAAGATAAGCACGAAGAAAATGTTGTTAAAGAAACAGAAGAGAAAGTTCCTTTTTGGAAGTGTTTTTCATACAAACAAACCTGGGCATTTGCTTTCGGTAAATTCATGACAGATGGAGTTTGGTGGTTCTTCCTATTCTGGGCACCTTCTTACTTAAATACTCAATTTGGTATTAAAACTTCTGAAGGCTTAGGTATTGCATTAATCTTTACGCTTTATGCTATTACTATGTTGTCGATATACGGAGGAAAAATACCAACAATCATCATGAAAAAAACAGGTTTGAATCCGTATGCAGCAAGAATGAGAGCAATGTTGATCTTTGCATTCTTTCCTTTAGTTGTATTATTTGCACAACCATTGGGAACAATTTCTCCTTGGTTTCCAATCATTCTAATTGGGATCGGTGGAGCTGCTCACCAATCATGGTCAGCCAACATTTTCTCTACTGTAGGCGATATGTTTCCGAAAAAAGCGATTGCATCCATTACAGGTATCGGAGGAATGGCCGGAGGTATCGGTTCCATGATTTTGCAAAAAAGTGCGGGTAAATTATTTGTATTTGCAGGCGAAACCAACATGACATTCCTGGGATTTGAAGGAAAACCAGCCGGATACTTTATTATTTTCTGTATTTGTGCTGTAGCTTACTTGATTGGTTGGGTAGTAATGAAATCATTAGTTCCTAAATATAAACTGATTACAGATTTGTAAGAACTTAATCATTTGAAAGTTGAAAGTTGAAAACAGTTGAAAAGTTGTTTCCAATTTTCAACTTTCAATTTTTTAAACATGAAAGCACTAAATAAACAAACAGTAAACAAACCGGAACTCCCAGTAAAAATTCTTCAATTCGGGGAAGGTAATTTTCTTCGTGCATTTGTAGACTGGATGATTCAAAAATCAAATGAATCCGGAATAACAAATCACGGAGTAGTTGCTGTTCAGCCTATCGCCCAAGGTTTAGTTCCCATGCTCAAAGAACAGGATTGTTTATATCATGTATATTTGGAAGGAATCAAAGAAAAGCAACCAGTTAAAGAAGTTACTCTGGTAACATGTTTAGTGGATGCTGTAAATCCATACGAAGATTATGCTATTTACGAAAAGTATTTTCTTTCGGAAGACCTGGAAATCATTGTTTCAAATACCACTGAAGCCGGCATAAGATATGAATCCGAGGATGATATCCATGCATTTCCTCCCACATCTTATCCTGGTAAAATGACAGCTTTGTTATATAAACGTTTTAAAAAATATAACGGAGCTGATGATAAAGGTTTACTTATTATATGTTGTGAATTAATTGAAGATAATGGAAGTACTTTACGGGAATATGTTCTAAAACATGCTATTTCAAACCATTTAGAAGAAGATTTCATTCATTGGATAAAAAACAATTGTCATTTTTATGATACATTAGTTGACCGCATAGTTTCAGGATTTCCCCGTGAAAACATCGAAGAAATAAAAAAAGAAATCGGATTTGATGACAATTTAGTAGTAAAAGGTGAATATTTCCATGTTTGGGCAATTGGAGGAGATCCGATTATCAAAACAAAATTACCTTTAGATCAGGCTGGATTAAATGTACTTTTTATGGACGATATCAAACCTTTCCGAGCAAAAAAAGTACGTATTTTGAATGGTTCGCATACTGCTATGGTTCCAATTGCCATTCAAATGGGATGCCATACTGTAATGGATGCATTTAATGTTCCTTTGGTGGAAAAATTCATCCATCGGATGGTAGAAGAAGAAATACTTCCTGTCATTAAAGAAGATCCTAATGAATTGAGAGTGTTTTCATCTAAAATAATAGAACGTTTTTATAATCCCTATATCAAACATTACCTGAAAGACATTTCTTTAAATTCTTTATCAAAATGGGAAACAAGAAACTTTCCAACGATTTTTGACAACAATAAAAAAAACAGCAAACTGGCAAATTTAACCACTTTTTCATTAGCAGCACTTCTAGTTCTATACAGTGGTAAATCTGCCGTTGAATTTATTCCTAACGACACGCCAGCATCCGTAGATTTTATCAAAAAATCTTTTGATGATAAAAATATAGAAAATTGGGTAGATAAAATCTTTCAAAATAAAAATATCTGGAAAGAAAATTTATCCAGCATTTCAGGATTATCGACATTAACAGCACAATATATAAAACTCATCCTAAACGGAGGTATGGAAAATGCTCTGAAAATTATTTTAAATCCATAATAATCAATTTACTAACCATTTTAATTATCTTATTATGTCTGGTTTATATTGCGAAAGAAACCAATTAC
>JAVBMM010000074.1:0-3069 GCA_031552425.1 Bacteroidales bacterium
ATTTCTGCCTTTCAAAAGCAGTAATTTATGATTTTTACCACACACATTTATACCATTCTTTAGATACTTCAGGAGAGGTTCGTCTATTACTTTTTGAAGAAGGTGTGGAAATGATTGCTTTGCCCTTGATTTTTAGAGAAATACCTGGCACAGAGTTTAAAGATGCAACTTCTGTTTATGGTTATGTCGGTTGGATATATTCACGAAATATTTTTTCTTCAGAATTATTTGCCATGTTGGAAGAATATATGCATCAGGAAAAAGTTTTAAGTGTATTTTCCCGTTTACATCCTCTGATTCCTTGTTCAAGTCATTTTGAAAGAGGAAAAGTAATAAATATGAATACTACTACAGGAATCGATTTAACATTAACTCCAGAAAATCAGATTTTATCATATAGTGAATCAATAAGAAGGACAATAAAGAATAGGCGAAAAATGGGTTTACACGTGAAATTTGCAGAAAATTCGTTTGACTTGGATCAATTTATAACTCTTTATTACCAGTCAATGAATCGTCTGAAAGCCCCCTCTCATTATTATTTCGACCGAACTTACTTTGAGAAAATTTGGAAGAAAGAAGAATTTCAAAGTTTTATATTATTGGCGGAGTGGAATGGTGAAATAGTAGGAGGAGCAATGTTTACGGTTTGTTCAGGTATTATGCAATATCATTTAGGGGCCGTAGCAGAACCTTACATTTATTTGTCTCCCATTAAGCTATTGATTGATGAAGCACGTAAAATAGCCAATGAGCAAAATTGTAAATATTTTCATTTAGGAGGAGGTTATGGCGGTTCAGATGATAAATTGTATACATTTAAGTCGCGAATGACTACACTTAGATACACATTTAAGACATGGCAATGGATTGTTAATTCCAAAGAATATGATTCTTTATCAAAAAATAAAAAAAAGTCTAAATACTTTCCTTCGTATAGGGATTCTACTTATTAATTGTTACCTTTGCCAGCCCAATGGGACGTATAATTGCTATAGATTATGGTCGTAAGCGTACAGGATTGGCAGTTACCGACCCGCTTCGTTTAATTGCTGGAGGATTAACTACACTCCCTGGTTCGGAAGTGGTACGATTTTTGAAAGTATATACCACACAAGAAGAAGTTGATATTTTTATTTTGGGCGAACCTAAACAAATGAATAATATGCCTTCTGAAAATATGCAATGGGTGTTGCAATTTAAAAAACAATTACAACGGGAAATTCCACAGATACCTATTGTCATGGTTGATGAACGATTTACTTCCGTGATTGCACATCGAACCATTATTGAGGCAGGAATAAAGAAAAAAGAAAGAAGAAATAATAAAGAATTAGTCGACGAATTGAGTGCGACGATTTTGTTGCAATCATACTTAGAGTCACAAAGAAAATGATACTACCTATTTATTTATACGGTCAACCTGTTTTAAGAAAAGTTACTAGAGATATTTCTGCTGATTATCCCGGTTTAAAAGAATTAATTGATAATATGTTTGAGACCATGCATAATGCAGATGGTGTTGGATTGGCAGCTCCTCAGGTTGGATTGGATATCCGTTTGTTAGTCATTGATTTAGATTCTCTTTCAGATATAGATCCTGCGTTAAAAGGATTTAAAAAGATAATGATTAATGCTCACATATTACAAGCAGATGGTGAAGAAAAAGCAGGAGAGGAGGGGTGTCTATCTATACCTGGTATTCATGAAACAGTTTATCGAAAGAATCATATTCGGATTAAATATCTTGATGAAAACTTTAAAGAATATGAAGAAGAATTTGAAGGATATTTTGCCCGTGTTATCCAACATGAATTTGATCATTTAGAAGGAAAAATGTTTGTTGATTATTTGTCCGGAATAAGGAAGCAATTAAATAAATCCAAATTAAATAATTTAATTAAAGGAAATATTCGTTGTTCATATAGAGTAAAAGCGATAGGTAAAATATAAATATTGATTCAAAAAAATATACCTTTGTCTGATTAATTAAGAAAACTGAATGAAATTAATAGAACGTTCATTGTTTGTGGTATGTTGCATCATCTTGTTTTCGTCTTGTTTAACAACGCGTCAAACAAATTTGTTGATTGATGATGGTGGACATCATAAGAAAGAAATTAAAGAAACGGAAGCTATTTCCGAGTATCGTATTTGTTCAGGAGATGAGTTACGTATCTCAATCATGTCTTTAAATCCGGAAACCAATAATTTATATTCTCTTTTTTCTGCTGCGAATTCAGTTTATTCACCTATGGGAGGAGGACTTTCTACATTTTCTGTACATCCCGATGGAACCATTGATTTTCCTTACCTTGGACAAGTTCAAGTAAAAGGAAAAACAACATTGGAAGTTAAATTGTTGTTGGAGAATAAATTAGAGGTGATTACCAAAGATTGTTCAGTACAAGTTTCTTTAAATAATCGTTTCTTTAGTGTGATCGGAGAAAGTAGAGTTGGATATTATCCTATTGTAAAAGAAAAAACAACGATTTTTCAAGCTTTAGCTCAAGCAGGAGATATAAAACCATACGGAGACCGTTCCCATGTAAAAATAATTCGTCAGACTGAAAGGGGGACTATTGTTAAGGTTTTTGATGTCAGGAGCAAAGACATAGTGAATTCGGAATTTTATTACATCCAACCAAATGATGTAATATACATTCAACCTATGGGAAGAGAATTTTTAGGTCTGAATTCTTTTGGTTCTGTGTTTGCAGTCTTATCCACATTTGTATCGGTAGGTTTAATGATTTATAATTTTGTAAAATAAGAGAGTATGCTAAGGAAAACAATATATTATACCATGTCATTGTGCCTGTTGGTCTGCTTATTTACCTCTTGTATTACAAATAAACAAAAGAAATATCTTCAACAAGAAGATCATTCTTTATACAATATGGCAGAATATCAGGAATATAAATTGAGAATCAATGACGAGCTCTCTTATTATCTGATGACTACCAATAAAGAGACTCAAATTCTTTTTAATCCGGCCACTGTCGAAACTGCCCAAGCAGGTAATTCTAATAATACATATCGGATTTATGAAAATGGTGTGATTTATCT
>JAVBMM010000046.1:0-3910 GCA_031552425.1 Bacteroidales bacterium
AAGCGGAAACAAATGATGAAGTTTTTTTTCAAAACCCGGTCGTTTCTTTTAATATTGCAGTTGGAGCTTTGTTTATTTTACTTATAAGTGGAATTATTGCAGGAGCCTTGCCTGCTTCCAGGGCGTTGGAAATTAAACCGATAGATGCTATTAGAGAAGAATAATATGGAATAATGAGTAAACTATAGATATAATGAAGAAAATTTTAAAAATCTCCGGATTTGTTTTACTGGGAATTATTATTATTTCCACATTTGTTTTTCTTTGGCAAAAATCACGACCGGTAATTGTCAAATATGAAGTTATTACTCCTGAAATAGGATATATAGAAAGTAAGACAGTAGCTACCGGACGGGTAGAACCCCGGGATGAAATTCTTATCAAACCACAAATCTCCGGAATTGTTTCGGAAGTATTGAAAGAGGCTGGACAATTAGTGAAAACCGGAGATATTATTGCTAAAGTAAAGGTAATTCCAGAAATGGGACAATTGAATAGTGCGGAATCCAGGTTACGTGTAGCAGAAATAAATTACGTACAGATAAAGCAAGAACATGAACGACAATCAAGATTGTTCCAAAATGGAGTTATTTCCCGGGAAGAATTTGAAACTTCTGAGTCCTCATATAAAAAATCGTTGGAAGAGCGAGATAATGCCCAAGACGCTTTGGATATTGTAAAAGAAGGAATATCAAAAAAATTCGCAAATATCAGTAACACTCAAATTCGGTCGACTATAACAGGAATGATTTTAGATGTCCCTGTTAAAGCAGGAAACTCCGTCATTCAAGCCAATACTTTTAATGATGGAACCACTATTGCTTCCATTGCAGATATGAACGACTTGATTTTTAAAGGAAAAGTAGATGAAACAGAAGTGGGTAGAATCAAAGAAGGAATGCTGGTTGCTTTATCGGTAGGAGCACTTGAAGGGAAAAAATTTGATGCTGTCCTTGAGTATATTTCTCCTAAAGGAACAGAAGAAAACGGAGCCGTATTATTTGAAATTAAAGCTGCTGTAAAAGTCCCCAAAGACGAATATATCAGGGCGGGATACAGCGCCAATGCTGAAATAGTTCTTGCCAAAGCAGACAGTGTAATTACTATTCCTGAAAGTTCCATAGAATTTCTCAATGATTCAGCTTTTGTATACGTTTTGAAAGAAAATAAATCTTCAAAACAAGTATTTGAAAAAAGAAATGTTGTTGTGGGACTTTCTGATGGAATTAAAATAGAAATAAAGAAAGGGATTTCCAAAACAGAAGAACTTAGAGGAAATCCAGTTGATGAAAAGAAAAAGAAATTAGATAAAAAATGAAAAAAATAATCATCTTATTTATTGCCGGTACTCTCTTATTAAATGTTGTTTCTGCACAGGAAAAAAGCAAAAAATGGACTTTCCAGGAGTGCATTACCTATGCTTTGGAGCATAATATACAAATCAAGCAAAAGTCTATTCAGCAAGAAAATGCAAAAAACAACCTAAATACAGCAGAAATGAGTCGTTTACCGGATTTGAATGCTGGTGTAAACCAAAATTGGAGTTTTGGACGATCGAATAATAATCAATTAGGAATCTATGAAGATAGACAAACATCTAATTCGAATATGGGGATATATAGCTCCCTCCCTGTTTTTACCGGATTTCGTATAAATAATGAAATCAGACAGAAAAAACTAAATTTTGAGGCGGCTACCTATGGTTTACAAAAAGTGAAAGATGATATTTCCATGAATGTAGCCTCGTTGTTTTTACAGGTACTTTTCAGTAAAGAAATTTTGACAGTAAATCAGGAACAGCTGCAACTTTCTACAAATCAAATGAATAGAATATCACATTTGGTAAATGTAGGAAAAGTTTCCCAATCTCAATTATATGATATAAAAGCACAAGTGGCAAAAGATGAAGTTTCCGTGACTCAAGCATCTAATGATCTACAATTAGCTTTACTTGATTTAGCTCAAAATATTGAAATACAAGACATAAAAGAATTTGATATTAAGGATCCTGATACAGAAGAAATAATGGAGGGAAATCTTAAAAGTCTTCAACTTCCGGATGATATTTATAAAAATGCCATTATAGTTAAACCTATTATCAAAGAACATGAATCATTATTAGAAAGTAGTAAGTCAGGTTTGAAAATTGCAAAATCGTTTTATTATCCCAAATTAGATTTGGATATGCAATACAACAACAGTTATTTTTATAATTATGGGAGAGATAATATCGGTTTCTCAGAACAATTCAAAAACAATGGAGGAGAAGTGATAGGACTTAAATTGAATATTCCTATTTTTAATCGTTTTCAAATCAGAAATCAAGTTAGGAATGCCCGTTTAGATGTTCAAAATCAACAATTAACTTTTGAAAACATCAAAAAATCATTATATAAAGAAATACAAACAGCATATTATAATGCTCTTGGCTCAATGGAAAAATATAAGGCATCTCTTCGGGCAGTTGAAGCGGGAAAGGAATCGTTCAAACACGCGCAAGAACGTTATGAAGCAGGAAAATCAACTGTATTTGAATTTGACGAAGCTAAAAATAGATTAATACAAAGTATGTCTGAACAGATTCGTGCTAAATATGATTATATTTTTAGAAATAAAATTCTGGATTTCTATAATGGGATAGATATCAATTTGTGAAATTCGTAAAAAAACAGTACTTTTGCACCGAAATTTTAAACATCAGGAAACCAAAATGAACTTATTTGATCAAGTAAGCGCTGATATCAAATCAGCAATGCTAGCAAAAGAAAAAATTCGCTTAGAAGCTTTAAGAGCTATCAAAAAAGAATTTTTAGAAGCTAAAACGGCCAAAGGATCTGACGGAGAATTGAATGATGAAACTGCTGTTAAAATCCTGCAAAAAATGGTAAAGCAGAGAAAAGACAGCGCTGAGATTTACCAGACACAGAATCGTCAGGATTTAGCTGAAAAAGAATTGGAAGAAGTAAAATGTATAGAAGTATATCTTCCTAAACAAATGACAGAAGAAGAATTAGAAGCTGCATTAAAAGAAATCATTATGCAAGTAGGTGCTTCATCTGCAAAAGATATGGGTAAAGTAATGGGAATGGCATCTAAGTTATTAGCCGGAAAAGCGGAAGGAAGAATTATCTCCGAAACCGTAAAAAAGATGTTGAATTAACCCCTTTTTTACTTCAAAATTATTCATATGGGAAAAGTTTACCTGATAGGTTTAAATAATTCATTTATACTTGATTTAGCACTAGCCTCAAAAAATAAAGGTTATGAGGTTTTTGGATCTGATGACGAAATTTCAGAAGGTAACAAACAAAAATTAGATGCAGCTCAAATAATATATTATACTTCGTATGATCCGGAGCATTTGAATGAAAAAATGGATTATATTGTTACTGCACCTGATGTTCAAGCCGATAATCCGGAAGTGCTTCACGCCCGGAAGCTTAACCTTAAAATAATGTCTGCATCAGAGTTTTTATATGATAGAACAAAAGGAAAAACAAGATTGGTAGTAGCTGGTTCTAAAGGAAAAAAAAGCTTATTATCTATTATAATCAGTGTTCTAAGGCATCAACAAGTTATTTTTGATTATGTATTGAATAGTCCGATTTCTGGCATAGAACGCATGGTTGACTTGAGTTATGATGCCCGTATCGCTGTTATTGAAGCGGAAGAACCTGTTTCTTCTCCGGCAATAAAAAATAATAAAACATCCGGATTTTATAATCCTCATATTGCTTTAGTTCCTAACATTATACCTGAGCAATTTGATGTATCTTCCAAAGAAGATTATATCATAGTTTTTGAAAACTTTGTTCAAACAATAGAACGTGACGGAAAATTCATTTATAATGAACAGGATGAACTTTTAAAAGAAATAACTTCCTTATTAAGAGAGGATATTACAGCTATT
>JAVBMM010000061.1:0-7458 GCA_031552425.1 Bacteroidales bacterium
CGACCGTTATGTCTAAACCATAAACAGCAGAGCGGGTAGAGCCGGGAAAAATATAAATGGCATCCAATTTACGTTTGCTTTTGTTTTCATACACTTGCTCTACTTTGACATTAGCAATGTTTCCGGTTATTTCTACATAAGCCCGGGTGGATGAGAGCGGCATCCAGGATTTAGTAGGATCGTTACTTTTTACAAAAAAATAAGGAGAAGAACATTCATCTCCATTGTCAGGGATAACATGAACAAATTGTTCATTAGGATCGACCGGTTCCGTTTCTTGTTCTTGAGCACAGGAAAAGGAACAAAGAAAACACAATAGTAAGTTCGAAATAAACACCTTTTTCATGATCATAATAAATTAGGGATTAATAATATAGCAGCAAAGGAAAGGTGATTTCGCAGCAAAGTATGTTTCCGTATCGTTACCAAGTGTTATCAAGTGTTATCCGGGGTGCTATCACTTCCTGTGAGGCTTGTAAGAACGGAAAGAATTGAAAATGGAAAGTTGAGAATTCGTGTTCAGATACTACATTAGCAGTTAAACTTTTGTAGCCGTGCGGCGATTTAGCCCACGGTAAATGAAATACGAATCAATCAATAAATAGGACACGAATTGAACAAATGAAAACGAATTAGAAGCACAGATATAAGATTGCTTCAGGCTTTCTTTTGCAATGACGTTTTTCCGTTCTCTGTTAACTGTTAACAGAGAACGGCTCTAACCGTGAGTGTAACGACCTTTTAGAAAGTGTCTAAAGCCTCAACTTCTACAACAGTGGGTTTGATCCTTACTTTCTTTTTTTCATTTTTCCTAATGATATCAAAATAAAGGACGTTTTTTTCCGAAGGATTGATAAATGTTTCGAAATAAAACAGGTACGAGAATGCCGTTAAGTTATCTTGTTTGGAGAAAGCTTTTGCAATATCACGATATTTAGCTTTGCTCCAATACATACAAGGATTGAATCCGTTTGCATCTGTATAAATAAGAGAAGTATCGCGCATGTTGCTTGTATTTTGGATGAACTTCTTGTATGTTTTACTAAACTTTTCAGGAGATGCATCTAATTTCATACCGTTGATTTTTTCAATAATATCTCCGGTTTTTATGCCTGATTGGTATGCAGGAGAGAAAATGTCGACATCAATTATTTCTTGAATATTATTGATGTTGTAGCTGATTCCCGTGAAGTTGTATTTTTTCTTAGTGTTCAGGAAATTAGCGGTGCCTAATGTTTTGGCATAAGGATATTGCATAAGTATCAATGGAATGTGGATGTAGGCATAATCTTCCATTTTATATGATCCGGATAACCATTCTTTGGCTTCACATTCCCAAATGGTTTTAAGCGTTTTCCTATCTACTAAACGAATGCCGAAATTTAGTTGGAACGGAATGTTTTTCGGATCTATCTGAACATTGTAATAAATAGGCAAACGTTCCATCTTTTTGGTGTACACATTGTAGCGGAATTCTGTAAGAATATTTTTCTTTTCTCCTTTGTAATCAGGATTTCTTTCTAAAGAATAAAATGTTTGTACCAATAAAGAAGCTGTATCTGGAGCATAAACTAATCCCTTGTTTGTAAGAACCTTGGTCAGTTGTTGGTTGATAAATTCTTCTAATTTGTAGTTTTTTTCATAAACAGTTCCGAAAGTGAAAGATTTGTAGCGGAGATAATCAAAAGTTTCTCCTGGAATTGTTTTAAAAGGGCAGGTAAAAGAACGGTTAGAAGTACTTTCCAAACTGTAAAAGGAATATGCAGATGCAAGTTGGTCTTCGTTGATAGACCTGGACAGTCTGCAATTTTTGCTAAGTAGCGTTTCTCTGTTTTGCTCCTTTAGATTAGTTACCTCTAATACAATTTCTGCATTTTTTTCGAGCATATTTCTGATTTCTTCGGCAGATTTTCCGGTTGTTTTTACATTATCGACACTTTCAATAATGTCTCCCGGTTCCAATCCTGAAATGTTTGCCGGAGAATAAGGAATTACAGATAAAACGATGGGTTGGTTTTTTCCCCAGCAAGCATATTTGCTGATTTCATAAGTTAATCCTCGGCTACAAGTATATTCTTTTTTGCTTTGGGCAAAAGTTACACCAAATACACACAAAGAAATAAAGAGTAATAATGTTTTTTTTGTTTTCATAATGACTAACTTGAAAGAACTTGCAAAGATATAAGAATTTTATGTTTTTTTGGCAAACAATTTGATGATAGTTCTTAGAAATGATTTTTTTGACAAGATATTATATCATTTTTGCTGTTTAATAAATTGTTGATTAATAG
Organism: Bacteroidales bacterium; assembly: GCA_031552425.1. Lineage (GTDB taxonomy): Bacteria > Bacteroidota > Bacteroidia > Bacteroidales > Azobacteroidaceae > JAISFI01. The sequence goes on from JAVBMM010000061.1 coordinate 2,292, forward strand.
TTCAATAATAAAAAAGTGCTATTATAATGAGTAAGAAAGATTTAGATAAAGAACTGAAAGATACGGAAAAAGAAACTGACATTATTGCCGAAGATACGACAAAAGAGCAGTCGGAAGATGAACTTATAAAAGAATCAGAAGAATTGACTGACAAATTGGCTTCGGAATTAGCAGATTTGAAAGACTCCCATTTGCGTTTGATGGCAGAATATGATAATTATCGCCGCAGAACTCTCAAAGAGAAAGCTGAATTGATAAAAAATGGGGGAGAGCAAGTCTTAACGGGATTGCTCCCTGTTGTAGATGATTTTGAGCGTGCCTTGGGAAGTATGAACGCTACCGATGAAATAACTTCTTCTATCATCGAAGGGATAAGTTTAATTTATAATAAATTGATTGCTTATTTGAATCAAAATGGCGTAAAAGTTATAGAAACGGAAGGAAAAGATTTTGATTCGGACCTTTTTGATGCGGTGGCCATTATTCCGGCTCCGAATGAAAATATGAAAAATAAAGTTCTTGACTGTGTGCAAAAAGGATATTTGTTGAATGATAAGGTAATTCGCCATGCCAAAGTGGTGGTAGGAGAATAAAGACGATTGATAGAACAAAAAGATGGCAAAGAGAGATTATTATGAAGTATTGGAAGTTACCAGAACAGCTTCCGTAGAAGAGATAAAAAAATCATATCGTAAAAAAGCAATCCAATATCATCCTGATAAGAATCCCGGCAATAAAGAAGCGGAAGAAAAGTTTAAAGAGGCTGCTGAGGCTTATGAAGTTTTAAGTGATTCAGGGAAACGCCAACGGTACGATCAATTCGGTCATTCCGGAGTAGGAGGTGCTTCGAACGGCGGATTTGGCGGTGGTGGTATGTCGATGGAAGACATATTTTCTCAATTCGGAGATATTTTTGGAGGTCATTTCGGTGGATTCAGCAGTGGATTTGGGAATGGCTTTGGCGGAGGAGGAAGACGCGTAAGAAGGGGGTCTGATTTACGTGTCAAAGTCAAAATGGATTTGAAGGAAATCGCTTCCGGTGTAGAAAAGAAAATTAAGGTCAAAAAATATATACCTTGTAAACCATGTTCCGGAACAGGAGCAGAAGGTTCTGATGGTTTGACGTCTTGTTCTACCTGCCATGGAACAGGAACTGTTACTCGGGTGACAAACACTATTTTAGGTCAAATGCAATCGACTTCTGTTTGTCCTACTTGTAGCGGAGAAGGAAAGATGGTCACCAAGAGATGTCCCCATTGCAATGGAGAAGGAATAGTGCGTGATGAGGAAGTTATTTCTATCAATATTCCTGCTGGAGTAATGGAAGGCATGCAATTGTCCATGAGTGGAAAGGGGAATGCGGCACGCAGGGGAGGGGTAAACGGTGATTTACTCGTAGTGATAGAAGAAGAACCCCATGCTGAATTAATTAGAGATGAAAATGATTTGATATATAACTTGTTGCTTAGTTTTCCGATGGCAGCTATGGGAGGGACGGTGGAAGTTCCTACGATTGACGGGAAGGCTAAAGTTAAAATAGACCAGGGGACTCAACCTGGAAAAGTTTTAAGATTACGAAATAAGGGATTGCCAAGTATAAATAGGTATGGCACAGGAGATTTATTGGTAAATATTAATGTGTATGTGCCGGAAAACCTTTCTTCCGACGAAAAAGAAATGTTGTCGAAGATGGAAGATGCAGAACATTTCAAACCGTCCTCTACTCAAAAAGAAAAGATATTCAGCAAGTTCAAACAAATGTTTGAATAAAAAACTGATATTTCAGGTGCAGGTTGTTTTATTTACAACCTGTACAGCCGTTACATCCATCACAAGGATTTTGACCTTTCTTCTTTCCAAAGAAATATTGGTAACATTTTCTGCATATAAAAAAGGCTACCAATGCTCCTATAATATAAACTACTATATCTTGCCACATAATAATCCGATTTGATATACGGTAAAACTCACTATCCAAGCCAATGCTGTGGTGTAAAACACAGTAAAAGCAGCCCATTTCCATGATCCGGATTCATTCTTAATGGCTACAATGGTTGCCACACAGGGAAAATAAATCAAAACAAAAAGCAGCAGGCTGATTACAACCAATGGGGTAAAAGTAGGAGAGCCATCGTCTCTTTTCGCGTTTATAAGATGTTTCTTGAGGGAAACATCACTTTCGTCTCCGGAATAAATGATACCTAATGTGCTTACTACCGTTTCTTTGGCAGCCATTCCTGATAGCAGACTGACACTGATTTTTTCGTCAAATCCCAGAGGACGGAGAACCGGTTCTACAAATCTTCCGATTTTTCCAATGTAGGAATTTTCCTGGTGTTTTTGTCTCCGGCTATGATTGATTTCCGTAATAAGATTTTCTTTTTCTATTTCTTTATTGGATTGATTTTGATATTGGGATTCTATCCGGCTTATTTGTTGATCGAAAGATTCATTGATAGCTTTATCTTGAGGGAAATATCCCAAGAACCAAATAATGATGGAAGCTACCAAAATAATTCCTCCCATTTTTTTCATGTATTGAGATGCTTTGTCCCACATGTGCCGGAAAATAGCTTTGGATGTAGGCATTCTGTAAGGAGGAAGTTCCATTACAAAAGGAATATCTTCTTCTTTAATCAAGAATTTCTTGAAAATGCGTGACATGATAACAGCTAATGCCACTCCTGTAAAATATAAACCAAACAGCATAACTCCCTGATGTTCGCTAAAAAAAGCACCTATCAATAGGATGTATACAGGTAACCGGGCGGAACAAGACATTAAAGGATTAATCAACATGGTAATCATTCTGGAATTACGGCTTTCGATGGTTCGGGTAGCCATAATGGCAGGCACATTACAACCGAATCCCATTACTAAAGGGATGAACGATTTTCCATGCAATCCCATCTTATGCATAAATTTGTCCATGATGAAAGCGGCTCTTGCCATGTAACCGGAGTCTTCCATGAATGAAATGAATAAATAAAGGATAATGATATTAGGAAGGAATACCAGCACATTCCCAACACCCATGATTATACCGTTGGTGAGTAAATCTTTTAATGCTCCTTCAGGCATGCTTCTATTGATTATATCTGCAATAAATCCGACTAAACTTTCCAGCCATTGCATCGGATATTCCCCTAACAGAAAAGTGCCTTGAAACATTAAGAACATAAAGAGAAAAAAGATAGGATATCCCCAGAATTGATGAGTTACCAGAGAATCTATCATTCTGGTTGTTTTCAAGGTATCAGTTTTACCTTCTTTATAAGTTTCTTTTAATGCTCCTTCTATAAATCCGTAACGAGCATCTGTAAGAGATGTTTCACAATCTTCATTTAAAAAGGATTGTACATTGTGTACAGCGGAATCCTTAGCTTTTAAAATGTCATTTGCATTGGGAAAGCGTTTGATAAACTTCTCAAGTTCTTTGTCGTTTTCCAATAATTTGATGCTTATATACCTAGGAGGAAGATTTTCTTTCAGTTCATTTTTTTTCAGTTCATTATTGATTTGGTTGATACTTTTTTCCAGTACTTCTCCATAATTGATGTGGATATGTCTGGCTATGGGGTTATTTCCTTCATATACGGAAATAATTTCATCAAAAAGTTTGTCGATCCCTTTACCTGTTTTACTCACAGTAGGAACCATAGGGCATCCTATCATTTTGGATAAATGCTGATAATCGAGCGATGCTCCCGAAAGTTCCAATTCATCATACATATTCAGGGCGACAACCATAGGTGCGTCCATATCGATCAATTGTGTGGTAAGGTACAAGTTCCTTTCCAAGTTTGAAGAAGAAACTACATTTACAATTATATCAGTATCTCCGCTTGAAATATGTTTGCGGACAAATAATTCCTCTGGAGTATATGCTGTTAAAGAATATGTCCCCGGTAAATCGGTTAACAAAAAGGTATAACCTGCATATTTGAATGATCCCTTTTTTGCATCAACAGTAACACCACTATAATTTCCTACTTTTTCCCTCGCACCAGATGCGATGTTAAATAATGATGTTTTTCCGGAATTAGGATTTCCAATCAATGATACGTGAATGGTTTTGCTTTGTTTGAGAGCCACATCAATCCAATCATTATTGGTAATAGTCAAATCATCTAAATCTTCCTCTTCCTGTATTTTTTTTGCTTCTTTTTCCGTAATTACTTGTACCAAATCAGCTTCCCTTTTACGGAGAGAAACTTCATAATCCATGATTTTATAAACGATAGGATCTTTCAATGGGGCAGAAAGAATTACTTCAACCTCTTTTCCTTTGATGAATCCCATTTCTATGATACGTTTCCGAAAAGCGCCTCGTCCTGATACTTTTACGATTATTCCTTTTTCTCCGTTATGCAGGTCAGATAATTTCATTGAGCTTTAAACTAAAATAGGTTTGCAAAGTTCGTTAAAATCCTTCGTATTTCATAGTAAATAAACATCTTTATTTTGAATTTGTTTAAATAAGAAAAAATCGAACAATTGATTTTTCTTTATTAAAATGAAAAAATTACATGATATATATTACCTTTGCCTTCAATTGATATGAAATGAAAGAAGGCTCATTTGGAAGTTTTCCATATTTTTAATTGATGATGAAAAGACATTTACATATATTGGATAGTAATATTCCTTTTGAAAAACAAATAGAATATATTAACTTTTCTAATAAGGTGAGGAAAGATACTACAACAAAGTCCATTTCTATTGAAGATCAGATTGTAGCATTGAATACACCTGAAACACCATTGGAAGAGAAAAAATATTTCATGATCAGATTGGCTGATTCTGCAGATGTTACAGCATTCAGGGCTTTAGAATCATATGCAAGAAACCCTGATCCGGAACTCTCCGATTGGGCAATTATTGCTGTTGTAAATGCCAGAATGGTATTGGAGGCAGACCTATCGGATGAAAAACAAATTCTTATTGCAACCGGTTTGGGAGGAAAAGATGAAAAAATACGCCTTTTTGCACTGTTCAAATCAAAAGATTTAAAACCATTTTCAGGATATCAAAAAGAATTGATCGAAAGGGAGTTTCCTTTTTATTTGCAAAAATATGAAGGGGAAATGGAAGAATTAAAGGTGTATGAAAACTATATCACCATGTTGTTCTTTTTTGATTTGAGCAAAAACATTCAGCTTTTTGT
>JAVBMM010000079.1:0-3611 GCA_031552425.1 Bacteroidales bacterium
TGATATCGGAGCATTCGCCTGTATAGTACCTCCACTTCTATTTATCAAAGTATATGTAAACGACTGTAAACCATTTTCAGCAGTGATAGTTCCGGAAAGGGTTGCCGTTCCATTCAAAGGTAAGCCATTGAAATAATCAGCATTTTGATCCAATGTAAGATCTACTAAATATTTATAATCAATTGCCAAAGAAGCTTCCCTCATCTTTTTCAACTCTCCGGCTGTGGCCCTCGCTCTCAAGGCAGTGGTTCCTTTAGCAAATACATATTCTTCGCCATTATCCCAATGAACCATATTCACAGCAGCCTCTTTAACGCCAGGGGCAAAGAAAACAGTATCATTGATACGGGTAGTCTGATTTCCGACAGATTGGTAGAATACCACATATTTCAAATCTTCTTCGCTCGAAATTTGTGCATATATATCTTCCATATCAGCTTCTTCTACATACCTATAAGGAGATGGTATTCTATCAGTTCCTGCTTCATCTCTGGAGAAGTATATTTCAGGCAAGCCAAATAACGGTAAGATATCAAACTCTAGATAACCGACCGTAACCTGACCCGCCCTATCGGTTGCTACCACTTTGAATTTTTTCATTTCATCCGTATAAAACGGTTTTTCATGGATAGAACATACTTCCGGATTATAGAATTTGTTTATAGGCGTTAAATAACGCTCTTCTGTTTGATTACCATTTTCATCTTCTTTAACAATGAACATATCAACAGACCTTAATCCTGTTTCCGAATTTACCACACATACAATCATCGGATGACTAAGCTCATTCAAATTAACAAACAGGGCTTCATTGCCCACTTGAAAATTTATTACAGGCACCGCTTTAGCCTTTACTTCATCATCTTCGCACGAGCAGAAAAAACTTGCCATTAACAAGCAAACTGCACTACCTAAAATTATTAATTTATTTTTCATCATGGTACATAAACTAATTGAGCTTTAAATACATGAATAACCCCATTGGTTGCAATCAAATTACTGGTGACCGCCCTCCTATAGGAACTGGAACCTGCATTTTTATTAGCTAAAATCCTTGAAAAATTAGTTCTTGAACTCTTGGAGTCATCAACAGCTATAGTCATTACTGAATTAGGGTCTTTCCATAAAGGAAGAATAAATACAGGTTCAAAAAGTACAGAACCACTCACATCCAAACAGTGATAAGCACCTTCTGCAATATGATATAAAAGAATTTCACGCAATACAGCTGGATCTATATCTGTAATTTGATTGGATGCTATCCCTAAATTTTTAAAAACACCGGGACCTGCATCAGCACTAGTACTAGTACTGGTACTAGTAAACCCTAAATCACTTAAAAGCATATAAGTATACTTTAAACCTTGACCCGTTTGTGTATAGAGATCTTTAAACCCTGGATAATTAGCATCCACATATTCGATTGCTTGTTTCATATATGAAAAAGTATCTTGACGGGATTCGATAAATTCCCACACGGTCATTTTCAAACGAGGATCTGTGTTAATCGGTGTATAATCGTAACTGCCCTGTATATCCCAGCATCCGACGAGATTAGTCAGTACGCAGAAGATAAGAACATATTTTATCATTTTTTTCATAACTCTTATATTATTTATTTTTTTATTATTCAAATCATTACGCAAAGCATCAAGGATAAGCATAAGGAGGATTTTGAGTCAAATACGGATTTTGAATCAAATGATCTCTATGAATAGGGAAAAGTAATTTTTGCTCCGTCATTCCATACTGCATGATAACTGCATTGGTTCTCCATTTTCCGGTACGTACCAAATCAAACCAACGTTTACCTTCTCCTACAAATTCCCAACGGCGTTCTTTAAGTATTGCATCCAATAAAGCGTCCGCATCAGCAAAATCTGTTGCGGCATATGCAACATTCCCTGGACGAGTGTGAATCTTATTCAATTCTGCAACCGCATCATCAGTTCTTCCTTGATCATTCAGGGCTTCTGCATACAATAAAACCACATCTGCATAACGATACATTACTAAATCCACATCTGATTGTTTAGCTTCATCATTAGCGGTTCCATCATCCCAAAATTTACGATTCAACCTTGCAACTCCACTTGCATAATTCCATTGAACATTGTTTTGTCCGCGCACATCAGTAGTTGCATAAGATGTTCTCAATTCATCAGTAATTCGATATTTACACGAAGAAGAGAAAAAATAATTATACATTGAGTTAGCTCCGTTTCCATAGCGATCATAAGCTACCTTAAACCAAACTTCAGGTGTGGACTCTGCCGCTGTGGATTCGAAAAACATCTTTCTCCATAGGTTTTTAAAATTATATCCATCTTCAGCTACTAAAGAATTCCAATTAGCATCCAATGTATTCACCCGCTCTTCTTTTACTTTAATAACCAAATCATAATTGTGCATCCAGGCATGTACGTCCATCAACAGGGCACAAACAGCTCCCACATTAATACGGGTGCGTTTAGTACCTGTAGCACTCCTTTTTTTATCAATACCTTGGTATGCTGTTTCCAAATCAGGTAAAATAATATCGTCCAATATTTTATCTTTACTTACCCGCTTACGAAATATTCCTTGTTGATCATTTTCTATTGGCTCTAGGAACACGGGAACATCACCCCATACACGGATCAAATAGAAATAAGACAAAGCACGCAATGCATGGGCTTCTGCTAAATAATCATTTCTTGTTGCCAATGTCATATTAATGTTTGGAATATATTTTATGGCTGCATTAGCTTTGCCAATAGTAGCATAAAGCGTTGTCCATAAAGCTCCAATATTATCAATAAGAATATGATTTGTTATCAACTCCTGTTGATCAGGAGAGTCTTTTTCATAATAAGTGAAATTATCCGACCTGGATTCTCCCCAATTCCAATATCCGGTATTCATTGACCTGGAAAGAGTATTATATATGGCAAGAGTACCAACATTGGCATCACTTGCTGTTTTCCAAAAAGTCTCCGGAGTCAAATCAGACTTCGGTTCGTGTTCCAACAAATCACAAGCATTTAAGATACACAAGAAAATAAATGCCGTCAGTCCTATATATATTTTATTTTTCATAATTTATTTTTTCTTTAATTAAAGATCAGAAACCAATATTGATACCAAATCCTAATTCTCTTTTCCTTGGATATTTGTTCGTATCGATACCCATGTTCAATGGATCCGAAGAGTCTGAAAATTCCGGATCATAGCCAGTATAGTCAGTAAGGGTCAACAGATTCTTTCCATATACATAAAGAGAAGCTGATCTCAAAAATATTTTCTTCGCAAATTTAGAAGGAACATCATAGCTTAACTTCACATTCTTCAATTTGATATAAGAAGCATCTTCCAGATAAAAATCAGAAGGCCACAACATGTTATGTTCACTTACATAAGGAGCTGCAAATCTTGCCTCATCTCCTTGTTTTGTCCACATATTATGAATAGCTTCAGGAGAAGGAGTCGCTCCATCTTGTCTAAATTGATTACGTTTTGCTTCCGCATAATTGTATATTTTTCCTCCGATAGAGTAATATAAAGAAGCAAATAAAGAAAAATTACGATACGAAATAGTTGTAGATGCACCTCCGAAGAAATCAGGCTGTGCG
>JAVBMM010000186.1:0-5255 GCA_031552425.1 Bacteroidales bacterium
AATAGATATATATCTGATAGAAATATATCTTTGTCGGATATTAGAAAATAGAAAAAATGGGTTTGTTGCAAGAAATTGCTTAGATTTGTAGCACAAATGAATTACTATTCACATTTACAGGTAGTCGGGGTATGTGAATAATCATTTGTGTTAAATATTTATTTATGAAAAAGGTAATATCAATACTCCTATTTGGGTTTCTAGCCATTGGTGTGGCATTTTCTTGTAAGAAACAAAGTAATTCACAACAAGAAGAAGTCAATTTTAAAGAACTTTCTAAGCAACCTAACACAGTTATCATAGATGTTCGGACAACAGAAGAGTATGGAGCAGGTCATTTACAACAGTCGATCAATATTCCATTACAAATTCTGCCGGATTCAGTTGAAAGTCTGAAAAAATTTGAAAACATTATACTTATTTGTCGTTCTGGTAACCGTAGCGGAAAAGCTAAAATGCTTTTGGAAGAGAAAGGATTTAAAAATGTCTATAATGGTGGTGGTTGGGAAACCTTTCAAAAAGAAATCAAATAACAACAATTAAAATCAATCTTATCAGATACATTTTCACAATTCATATACAGAATATATTGAAGGGGTAAACATTCAATGTTAGGAATTTTGGAATTACAAAAGCTTAACCCTTAATGACGTCTCTTGCCATTTCTATTTTATACTTCTTACCCTTCATCTTTTCATTTTTAATATTAACCAGCAGCGTTTTTACGGACGACGTGCGAACCGCTGCAAAAGAAATAAAATCTTTTACCTCGATCAATCCCAGATCGGATTTATCAAGGTTGCCTTTTTGTAGAAAGAAGCCGACAATATCACTTTTATTCAATTTATTTTTTTTGCCACCACTTACATAGATTGTCTGGTATTCAGGGCGATTGGGCAATGGATTTCCTGTTGCAATTTTTAGAATGTCTAAGTCATCGGAAATATAATCCGGCATTTTATCTTCCTTAAATTGTATAATATAGGCTGTTCCGGAAGCATTCATACGTGCCGTACGCCCATTGCGATGAACAAATTCACTTTCTTTTGCCGGAAGATGATAATGGATTACATGATTCATCTCGGGAATATCCAAGCCTCTGGCTGCCAAATCAGTAGTGACCAGGTAATTTAAACTGCCGTTTTTGAATTGGATTAAGACTCTTTCCCGGTCATCCTGATCCATACCTCCATGATAATATCCGGTCAGTATTTCTTTTTTGTTCAATAAATTACTGATACGTTCCGTAACCTCCCTGTGATTACAGAAAATAAGTGCCGGTTCTGAATTAAGGGAGCATATAAGATGGAACAGTGATTCTATTTTATCCTTTTCAGGAGATAAAACCAATTTAATTGAAAGAACATTATTTTTCTCTTCCTGTATATAATCAAGAATTGCAGGTGATTCCATTTTTACAAATTCAGGAATCTCTATATCGGAAGTAGCCGAAAGCAGTATTCTCTTTTTTAAATTGGGCAGTTGGCCGATAATCGTATCCATTTCATCCTGAAATCCCAATTGCAACGATTTGTCAAACTCATCCAAAACCAAGATTTTGATAGAGTTTGTATCAAAAGATTTTCGTTTCAGATGGTCGGTCAATCGTCCGGGAGTTCCGATCAGTAAAGCAGGAGGATTGCTTAAATTCTTTAGTTCAGTATCAATAGAATGTCCACCATAACAAACATTTACTTTGAACTTGGTTCCCATCTTTTTCCATACCTGCTCTATTTGAAGAGCCAGTTCTCTGGATGGTACGATGATCAGGCATTGTACATTTCTTACATCTTCTTTCAATAATTGGAGAACAGGCAATAGGTAAGCAAGTGTCTTCCCCGAACCGGTAGGAGACAATAACAATATATTTTGTTCATTAATGATCACATCCTGAGTTGCAATCTGCATTTCATTCAGGTTGTCAATCCCCAGATTGGATAATATGTTTGTTGTTTGATTTTCTGTTTTCGTCATTTATTCAACAATTTCAATGTGATTTCTGTCCGGGTCAGCAACAATGCATTCTTTCAACTAACACGCTTTCCCCCTACCATTCAGGTAGCGCCTGTAATAATAACTTTTTTGTTTTTTCTAATTTCTTTAGGAACAAAGGTTACAAAATTAATTCAATAGATAACAATTTTTTTTGTTTTAATTTCCCCCTTTTTCAGTTTAATAGAAACAATATACACGCCTTGATTAAGATTCAATGAAATTTCAACTTGACTTTTTTCGGGTTCCAGAAAATCAATTATTCTTCGACCTTCAATATTCAAGATGGTAATATCCGAAATAATATCACTGGCTGAAACGTAAAGTATCTTATTTTGCAGGTAGACATTTAAATTTGCTTCCGAAAGTTTGTTATCACTGATACCGGAGTTAGAATATCCTATCTTCAACACAAAACGGTTTCCTGATTGTTTTGGAACAGCCTTGAATGTATAAACCGGATGTGTGAAAAGGTCATATTCCTTTCCGGTGTATTTATCTTCTAGGACAATCGAACTAGTAGGGAGTTGTTCCAGATTGTAGAATTGCAACTGCATTTCACCATCACTATTGCTTTGTATTCCTAACGGTATTTCCCTGGTCAATTTATCAACAAAAAACACATCATATTTTCTTTGTTGCTTATCTGAGACATGCAACTGAGGCACATCAGGATTATCATCTGAGAAAAGCCGGTTTACATTTTTCCCTGCATTATCAGCAAATGAAAGTGTTATATTACTATATCCTGCGGCATTAGATACCTGTATGTAAAGGACTTCTTCGGGGTACAGGGAAGTTGTAGCTAGTGAACTCTTGAACTGAGTACTTCTGGTTCTTGTAACAGAAGTATTTTTTCCAAAATTCAGAGTTGTAGTGCTCCCGATACTTCCTTTGGGTTTGATGATAATTGCCTGGTAAGGAGCCACCAGTTTGGTCAATGACAGAGAGCCGGATCCCACCATATAAGTATCATAATTACTATCAGTTGTATACAACTTATAATAATTTTCCATACTTGCCTGATTATCTGTATAAAGTAAATCAAAATCAAGGCTTGAAAGGAATGGATTACCAACCATTACTTCATCTATTTGTCCATCATTATTTTTATCAACGATTGGTACAGTTATCTTGAACGGATCTTGCGGTTCTTTGGTATTGTTTTCAAAAACAAATCGGTAAGCTTCTTCTCCACGGGAAATTTTTCCCGGAGGATATTTGTTTTCATCCGCAAAACCTAGGTTCGGATCGTCATAATAATAATACTTGAAAAAGCTGTATGTTCCATCATAACTATGATCCCGGTGATGATTTACACTGTAGGGGGTTTCGAAATAAGGAATTTGCAACACACCTTTTAATGCATTCAAATCTTTATGATTGCTTTCTCCAATTACTCCCGGAAGATATTCTCCAGCCCAAATACTGGCAGCATAAAGCTGACCGGCACCTAATTCCATGGCATTGTTGGCTTCTGCTTCATACCATTCGCCGACAATTTCGCTTTCATATCCGGAAGCTGTCCGGAAACTGCGGTGCCAAAGGTTCGGAAATCCTCCGACAGATAAATCACCTGTTACGATTTTCTTCAATGGAGCAGCCAATATATACCAGCGGCCACGAGCCATAGGTGCTGCAGAAAACTTGTCTCCATCAGTTTTATAAGCATTTGTAACCTCATCGTAATAACCGAAATTATACTGGATATATGCCTTGTGGTAAGTCAATTCCTGTGTTTTTGCCACTTCACCGCCAAAGTGGAAATAGATATTGTTACAAGTTGGTTTGCCATAAATGTCACGAGGTGATGTTTGTTCGTCTAAGGATGGATAATAGACAACATTTCCCGGTATGTGTACATCTGTACAACTTGATGGAACGGTTTTCGACACGGGTCCATCAGGTCCATCGGTCCAGTTAGCAGGTTTATTCCAGTTGCCGTCGATCTTTCCGGTCCAATACATCAAAGAAGGAGTTTCCTTGATAATGAATGGATTGGATTGAGAACGGCAATATTCGTCAAGATAAGTGCTGGGACTTCCTATGCCCAACCTATACTGGTAAGTAAAATGCTGGCTTGTAATTCCGGGTATTGTACAAGTGATTTTTGCCGGGTTATTTCCCGAAACAGAACAAACAGCATCATCCAAAATTGACCATGTATTTCCGTTATCGGATGAATATTCTAAAACCGCAGCCATTGATGAGCCGAAAGTGTTATTGTCATCAACATCCACACTGAATGTAAAATCATTGTCAGGACAAGCATACATAGGAGTCTGAACATTTACCGACGGAACGCAAAGACGTATCTGGATATCATCCAGTCCTAGGTCATTTCCGTTTCCTCCCTTGAAATTGTTTTTCAATGTCAGGATAATAGAAGATGAAGATCCTGTGGTGAAAGTAAAACCATATTGTTTCCAAAATTCAGCTTTTGAATTTACTTTAGGTATGTTGCCGGTAGTAAATTGGGCTAATATAGTTCCGGTTACTGCATCCTTAAGTTCAAAAAGCAGATTAGGATCTGCGAAATCATTGATATTCTGGCCTTTGGTAGTAAAAGCTGCACCATTAGGATTCATAAGATTTCCTATCCAGGCTGAAAAATATAACTTTGTTCCTGGACAGAGGTCATTGATAGACATTGTGTAAAAGGTTCCCGGATTATAGTCTGCATTGACAATCATATAGCGTCCATTATAATAATCGCCAGTCGTATGGTCAGGAGTAAGGGTATGCCAGTAATCCCTTAGGGCGCCTGTATAAGTACAAATAGCATAATTGCCATCGTATGCTACGTCAGCAAAGCTATATGTTGTAATACTTGTACTCAACGGGGTAGATGTACAAAAACTATTACCGTCGTCATAATTTCCAAAATCTACCGATGCCAATAATCTACCGGTTTCATATACTGATGTTCCTCCACCGCATTTTTCCCCTACATAAACGGTAATTGGATAACGTTTATAAGGCAGGCTTCCTATCCTCCGTTCGGCATACCAAATTTCCGGTGCGGTATTGGTTTTGTATACAGTAATTGTATCTGACGGAGTTGTACGTAAGGGTGTTCCACCGATATCCGAAGTATACCAGTAATAATCTACTCCGGGTTCGGTTTTCATGCCAATAATAACCTGGCTTCCAGGACAAGTATAATATTCATTGGAAAGCGGTGCTTGTGCTTTTGCTGTCCAACAAGGAAAAACATATAACAATAGCATCAAAAAAAACGTTGTTTTTCCTATATATTTCAT
>JAVBMM010000071.1:0-11304 GCA_031552425.1 Bacteroidales bacterium
GTATTATAAGATCTGATGTCCGCTTTAATTTCATAAATATCAATAGCTTCAGTTTTGTCATTTTGACCAAAAATACTGCTACTTGATATTATAAACGTGAAAAATAATACTATTTTTTTCATACAAATTTAATTTTACTTAAAGTCGAAAAAGGCACAAATGACATGAAACTCTAATCATTTGCACCTTCTTTTTTTATTGGAAGATCTTTTTCTGTTGCTCAGGAGTAGTAACATCCATTACCGCCGTTTTTCCTTTACGGTCTAATAATTGTTTATAATAAAGATATTGAGGGGAAACATATTTTTGAGGAGACTCAATATAGCCATCTCCTACTACAGAATTACCTTCATACTTAAAGTTATTTCCGGACACTTTATTCAAGCGCTCAATATTGTCTGTTATTTGTTCCGGAGTCGCCCATCTATCTTCCGTAACATTGATTGTCCCATAATTACCGATAGAAAAATTTTGTGCTGTTGGAGGAGACATAATCACGGTAAGAGGAGATTTACAATTCCAGACCACCATTTGCGCTCCGGCCCATCCATGTCCCGAACCGAAGCGTCCTCGATTAGACATACTGAAACAGGCTGCAGGACCTGCCAGCGAACAATTATCAAACAAACACCCTGTTGCCCAACGCAGATGAGGTTCACTGTATGCAAAGCACATTTCGGCTTTTCCATCTACAAAAGCATTTGGGCCTGCCATACAAATTCCTAATACAAAATCATGACGGCCATTCCGTGAGTAGCAACGTTGTACCAAACACATTTGTCCCGCGAACGAATATGCATATCTTCTTCCTCCTCTGATAATAGCAACAGGATCCAGATAATTACAATCCTGAACAGTGACAAAACGGCATTCTTTTTTCATAAAATATCCGTTATTGATATATTGTGAAGTCAAATTACATACCCAAACATTTTCACAGGCAGTAAAAAAAATAAACGTATTAAGGTGATTTTCATCAGCATAATAAGTCCCTACATAAGCATGTGTGTCAACGATATTTTCGTTAAACTCGGACACTCCTCGCAAATGTTCCACTCCACATTGGGAAATCCAACCTTCATAAGTATATTTATAGACATATCCTCCGCCATATTCTTTTTGGAAAGCATTGGTAAGAGGAATATCCAACGTTATTTTATTTCCTTCTATCGCAGCAATGGTACGTAAGTAAGATGCATTTTTTCCGGGCTCCCACTGCACAGTAGAATTATATTCTTTCCCGTCAGGACTTAATTGGCCGGTCTTTTCATATTTTTGAATTTCCTTTTCACTCAATCCAGAAATAGAACTCCAATTATCTGCAATCTTGTCCATTCCTATAAAATGTATCCACTCTTTAGTACTCGGTCGTTCCACTATAATCCTATCGCCCACATTATAACCTTCAATATTATCAACTGTTATTTTACTTGTACCGGAAGGAACATAATCATCTGTTATTCGCCTTTTAACAGACCTTTTTTCTTTCAAATTTGCTTCAGCTCCAATGATGATTAAAGAATAGACTTTCGGTTCGGTTCCGATCAGAAGGGTTCCGTTCTCTCCATCTCCTTCCCCTCTCAACACAATACCCGATTGATTGAGTTTAATGGTATTTTTGATATTATATTTTCCTTTTTTTAATAGAATTGCACCTCTGATACCATTTTTATCCGGTTGTTCTTTTGCCAATTGGTCTATTGCTTGTTGAATCCGGGGAGCATCATCTTCCGAAAAATCATCAGGTTCCACAGTTAGCTTAACAGGAACCGAAGGAATAGGAACTCCTCCACCCATGTATCCGCAATAAGAAAAGTCAGGAATAATATCTCCTTTCCCACTATAATCTTTATAAACTAATTTCCCGTTTTTCCCGGGATAAAGTATCTTACTGTAGTTTTGAGACCATACAGTTTGTACACAAAACATGCATCCTATCAAAAGAAATCTAATCATTTGTGCCTTGATTTTCTTTATTTATTGAAAGATCTTTTTCTGTTGTTCAGGAGTAGTAACATCCATTACCGCCGTTTTTCCTTTACGGTCTAATAATTGTTTATAGTAAAGGAATTGCGGAGAAACATATTTTTGAGGAGACTCTATGTAACCATCTCCTACTACATGAATTCCTTCATATTTGAATTTATTGCCTGAGATTTTATTCAAACGTTCCATATTACCTGTTATTTGTTCCGGAGTCGCCCATTTATCTTCCGTAACATTGATTGTTCCATAATTACCGATAGAAAAATTTTGTGCTGTTGGAGGAGACATAATCACAGTAAGAGGAGATTTACAATTCCAGACCACCATTTGCGCTCCGGCCCATCCATGTCCAGAACCGAAACTTCCTCGATTAGACATACTGAAACAAGCCGCAGGACCCGCCAGCGAACAATTATCAAACAAACACCCTGTTGCCCAACGTTGATGAGGTTCACTCGACGCAAGGCATATTTCGGCTTTTCCATCCACAAAAGCATTTGGGCCTGCTACACTAGCCCCCAGTACAAAATCATGACGGCCATTGCGAGAATGACAACGTTGTACCAGACACATTTGCCCTCCTATATTATATGCATACCTTCTTCCTCCCGTAATAACGGCAACGGGATCCAAATAATTACAATCCTGAACAGTGACAAAACGGCATTCTTTTCTCATAGAATATCCGGCATTGATATATTGTGAAGTGGAATTACATGCCCAAACATTTTCACAGGTAGTAAAAGAGATAAATGTATTAAGATGCTTTTCATCAGCATAATAAGTCCCTACATAATCATGTGTTTTAACAATACTTTCGTTGAACTCAGACACTCCTCGCAAATGCTCCACTCCACATTGGGAAATCCAACCTTCATAAGTGTATTTATAGACATATCCTCCGCCATACTCTTTTTGGAAAGCATTGGTAAGAGGAATATCCAATGTTATTTTATTTCCTTCTATGACAGCAATGGTACGTAAATAAGATACATTTTTTGAACCCGGTTCCCACTGCACAGTAGTATTATATTCTTTCCCGTCAGGACTTAATTGACCCGCTTTTTCATATTTTTGAATTTCTTTTTCACTCAATTCAGAGGTAGGATTCCAACTATCTGCAATCCTATCCATTCCTATAAAATGTATCCACTCTTTAGTACTCGGACGCTCCACTATAATCCTATCACCCACATTGTAACCTTCAATATTATCTACTGTTATTTTATTCGTACCGGAAGGAACATAATCATCTGTTATTTGTCTTTTAGCAGATCTTTTTTCTTTCGGCTTTGCTTCAGCTCCAATAATGATTAAAGAATAGACTTTCGGTTCGGTTCCGATCAGAAGGGTTCCGTTCTCTCCATCTCCTTCTCCTCTCAACACGATACCTGATTGGTTAAGTTTGATGGTGTTTT
This sequence comes from Bacteroidales bacterium, assembly GCA_031552425.1. Taxonomy (GTDB): domain Bacteria; phylum Bacteroidota; class Bacteroidia; order Bacteroidales; family Azobacteroidaceae; genus JAISFI01. Next base: position 3,405 of record JAVBMM010000071.1, read on the forward strand.
TAATATTATATTTTCCTTTTTTTAATAGAATTGCACCTCTGATACCATTTTTATCCGGTTGTTCTTTTGCCAACTGGTCTATTGCTTGTTGAATCCTTGGAGCATCATCTTTCGAAAAATCACCGGGTTCCAAAGTTAGCTTAACAGGAACCGAAGGAATAGGAACTCCTCCACCCATGTATCCGCAATAAGAAAAATCAGGAATAATATCCCTTTTACCACTATAATCTTTATAAACTAATTTCCCGTTTTTTCCGGGATAAATTATCTTACTGTAGTTTTGAGACAATATAACTTGTACACAAAATATGCATCCTATCAAAAGGATACCAGACATTAATTTTTTCTTGTTTTTCATGTTATATAAAATGATTTAATAAAATTATTCTACAAATTTATATGATTAAAACGAATCTATCATGTTATTGGATAAAAATAAACATTCTATACCTGAACAAGAACAAGTTAATTTCAAAGAATTAATACACTTCTCCTATCAAACCCGCGTTAATTAAGATTAATTAATCTTTGTGATTTTTAACAAAATACGATAAGTGAATTCAGTAGTATCTTGCATTTTTTATCATATAGTAGGCTACAGATACATTATAGTCCTATTACATGACTCATATAGTCCTACTGCAAGCCCCTTATAGTCCTACCATAACTATAAAAAAACGGGTACTTTTATTAAAAAATACCCGTTTTTAATATGTCTAAGAAGAATGATTGATTCAGGATAGAAATAATATTTAAAATTAAGCAATACATTCCACATTCGCAAATGTTAATTCACTTTTATTAACTACCAAAAAAGATATTACTTCTTATAATGATCTCATATTAATCCAAGTATTTTGAAGATAAAGTTTATTTTATAGCTTTGTAAAATTAAACCAATAAAACTCATGTTACAAAAAATCTCTTATCTATTACTTGCCACAATCTTTATTCTCACAGGATGTGAAAAAGATGACAAAATTGAAAATCCGACAAAATTATCGGGAGTAGTCGAAAAAGGCCCATTCATTGCAGGTTCCACGGTTTCTCTATATGAATTGGATGATAATTTAAATGGAGCAGGTAACGTATTCACATCACAAACTAATGATGAAGGATGGTTTGAAATAAGTAATTCCTCCGGATTTTCTTCAAAATACGTCAAAATATCTGTGAACGGATTTTATTTTAATGAAGTTACCGGACAACTTTCCGGAGCTCCAATTATATTGGAGGCCATCGCTGATATCAACCTCAAAGGAAACATAAATGTAAATCTGCTAACACATTTGGAAGCTTCCAGAGTAATTTATTTGGTCACAGAAGAAAATAAAACTTTTGCAGAAGCGAAAAAACAAGCAGAAAAAGAATTATTAGCCGCTTTTTATATTCATAACAAAGAAATAATCCCTGAAGAAACCCATATCACAGGAAACAATACTTCTGCCAACATATTAATTGCCATTTCTTCCATTTTATTGAATAATAAAAGTGACGCTGAATTTTACGAATTTTGTAACCAGTTGAGAGAAGACCTGAAAGACGGAAATCTTGAAGAAACAACCAAACAAAAAATTAAAACATCAAGTACCCTGGTTGATACCTGGCAAATCCGGCAAAATCTTATTAGCAGGTATGAAAGCTTAGGAAAAGATATACAAATAGGAAATTTCCATTATTTCATCGACCATAACGGAGACGGTATTTTAGAAGAATACGAAATACCTGGTATAGATATTTCTTTTTTTTGGGAAACAGAAACAGATGCCAATACAGGTATTCTTGCCACATATTATTCTTTTTCTAAAGCAATGGTTTCCGGATACTGGAACTGGGGAGAAGCCAGATCAGATAATTTCACTTATTATGAAAAAGATGCTCCTGATCAAGGAGAGTTAGTAACAAATAATATTCAAATCAATAATATTGCTGCTTTTTGGACTACTCTTTATGCCACTATTGGAAAAGCTAATGCTGCTATACAATACATTCCATACATTGAGATGTCATTAGCAAATAAAAAAGATTATTTAGCAGAAGCTTATGCGTTGCGTGCTTGGTGTTATTTTTATTGTATTCGTGTATGGGGAGATATTCCCGTATTCTTGGAGCCAATAGACAACGATCAACAGGGCATTTATCGTGAGCGAGTAAGTAAAGGCAAAATATTGGAAGAAATTATTTTACCTGATATAGAGAAAGCGTACGAATATATTGATAAAACAAAGCAAGAAACAAGCTCCAAACGTACCCGACTTAATGCGGCAACTATATGTGCCTTGTTAATGGACGTGCACGCCTGGATGCATAATTATGATTTGGTTATCAAAGTAAAAGAGGAACGAATAAATTCCTTGGGAACTAATTGGAATTATTTGGTGGCTGAAGATGGAATCAATTTTGAAAGTCAATGGCGACAAATGTTTTTCGAATCCACCTCAGCTGAATCTTCTCCTGAAGTTTGGTTAAGGCTGGCTTATGACCGTTATGGAAGCGGAAGTAACTCAATGTATAATTATTTTTTCGGATCTACATGTAAATATCGTGTTTCTGACAAATTGAGAACTTCTTATGCTACTACAGACAAACGAGAAAAAAACAATGTACAGTGGAACATTTCCAATGGAGTTACAAGATTAAATCGTAAATTTTGGGATGATGGAACCTCTACAGAGGAAGCCAGAAACTCAGATGTGGATTTAGTGATGTACCGCTATGCTGATGTTATTTTATTGTATGCAGAAGCTTTGAATGCGGTAGGAAGAACAGATGAAGCTATAACAGAGTTGAATAAAATTCATACACGTGCGGGGAATGCTGCATATAACGCAACAGATTTTGCAGATACAGATGCTTTGCTAGACGCCATTGTACAAGAACGCCAATGGGAATTTGTCGGAGAAGGTAAACGCTGGTTTGATTTAGTTCGCACGGGTAGATGGCGAACTGAAATCTCCCTTGAATATGGAATGACAGAAGAAAAGTTACTTTTCCCCATTCATAGAGACCATTTAATTCAAAATCCGTATTTGACTCAAAATCCATCTTATGCTTATCCTTGATGATTTGAGTAATTTGTAACGCCTCCCTACGTACTTTTCTTCATGCCATTTGCTCAAATCTTTGATAAATACGGAAGCCTAAATGGCCTCAATAAAAAGAGGGTTCGCCGGTAAAACCCGATATTAAAGCAGAGCTGTATTAAAGGGAAGTCTTATAGTACTCAGATGTTTTATAGTTCTTACAATAGTGCCCAAAATCCGAAGGATTAACTATTAATGCAAATCTGTAGTTGAAATCATCCCGTTAGTGGATGATCGCTTGGTAGAAAATGCATTTCAATCCCGCATTTAGCATCCCATTGGGGATGCATCCTTAACAGGATGCAGATGGATGTAAGGGATATTCTTCTACCAAGCGTAAATTCCTAACGGAATACTAAATTCAAATACTGATTCGCATTATTAATAACCCCAATCGCTACACTTCATTGGGGGTTATTAATAGTTAATCCTTCGGATTCTATGGCTATTGAGCTACTATTTTCTTTACCACACTACCAGCCTTCACAATAAAAACACCTTTTCTTGTAAGAGGAATAGTCGTTTTTCCAAAGGCTTCCCCCTGAGATGAAAGTTGCCCGGCAATGTCATAAACCGTATAAGGCAACAACTCCTCTGTTTCTATCACCAATGTCTTATTTAAGATGTATATTTTTATCTTATCATTCAGACTCATTTCTCCTAATGAACTATTCTCCCCATACGGAGTAATTTTAATATCATCAAAGTAGAAATTGAGAGCCCTGTTTCCTGATGTTACAGTTGGTCGATCTATCCAGAATTTTACTTGTATTGTAGGATCATTGATATCGAGTTTACATGATTTCATTTGCCAACTGCTTTTAAGTTCCGAAGAAGGAATATTATAGCGTGTCACCCAATCAGGAGCTGATGCTGTAGCTGTTTGTATACGTAAAGTAGAACTTCCTGTGGTGTTCCATTGTTTTACCCAAATAGTCAAAGTTCCGGCTCCATTATCTAATGTAGGAGTCACAACATATGTTTCACTAGTTGAATGCGGACGAATACCCCAGTCACCATAAAAATCTCCATGATTAGATTCTAAATTTCTGGTATAAATTCCGCTTGCTTGAACAAACCCACCCTTATTTGTTCCTGCTTCTACAGGAATACCATTGATATATCCTTTGTATTGAGTGAGTAAAATTTTATATTCCTGTGTAGAACCATTTTCTGCCACTACTTGTATGATTATCGTTCTATCAGTCTCAGAACCTGTAACATTTTTAGCCGGAAAAACATAAACATGAGCACCCTGATGATTTGTCTCTGTACTTATTTCAGGAGATTCTTTTTGTTCGATAGATAAAGTATAATCATACTCATAAACATCGGAAGAAAAACCCCTTAATTTAGGAGGATCATAGGTTGTTCCGGCAACATTTTGCGTCACTCCCATATAAATCATTTTCAAACTGGCATCTGACGATAAATTTTTCAATCTTTCATTCAATTGGGCATTATATAAAGATGCCGGTTGTAAACCGGGACGATTATTTCCTTCTATATACCCCGGGAAATGTCCTTTAAAACTTCCGTTTTCATCTATCTGACCAGCAAAGCATCCGATAGCATAATTTTGTGCCGTAGGAGGCTTTTGTAGCACAATGAGAGCAGCCCCTTTACAAGTTCCCCCAAGATCATTAGGATCAGATACAGTAGTATTCCACATCACACCATGCGCCATAGTCCAACCATGAGAAGTACCATAACTTCCCCTGTTATAAAATCCTAAAGGAACCCCGCTATTAGTTTTTCTATCTATGAAATTATCAAATAATATTCCTTGCGTCCAACGCCTGTGTCCTTCCGTAGTGGCGTACGAATATTCCGAGACACAATCTTTAATCACATTTCCGGAGACTGATGTTGTTCCGTTAGAAACAAAATGATGACGTCCATAAGAAGCATAACAATTTTTAAATAATACCAATTGGGTTCCAAAGTGCATGTTAAAATTATAACGCTTGCCTCCTTCTATGACAGAAACACAATCTATCGCTTTACAATTTTCGATAGTACTTCTTGTGGTATAACGAATATTAAATACCATATCACAAAAATGTGCTGCTACTACATTCCTCACCCAAATATTTTCAGCATTAGACGTACCTAAGGCTTCATTTGCATGTTGCTCGTCGGAACAATATGTTTCACAACTACTACGTTTTGTAGTAACTGATGGATTATAATAAGTATCCAAACGTAAATCTTCTACTCCCGATTCTTTGATAATATGAGATGTGGAGAATTTATGAATATAAGATTGTGACACTGATTTATCCAATGTATAAAACACCGGAGCCTCCACGGTTATCTCATTTGTATTATAATCTACATCTGTAACATAGCGATTATAAACTATTTCCAAAGCATCAGCAGTAGTCCACTCTGCAACAACCACCGGACCTACCCCTCCATCAACAGCATCTAACCATGCTTGCGTAGACGGATGGCGAATAGCAATCTGATCTCCTACCGAATAGGCTGATGCATTAGCCACATGAAACGATTTGGATCCCGCCACCACCCGGTCATCTGTAATATTAGTCTTATTAGTGATACTCGTACTCCACTGTCCGTCTTTTGTGCCATTCATATCTATCAAGCGACGGCGAGTAGTTCCCGTACCATATATAATGGTCGATGTCGTAGGATCTTCTCCGGAACCTTCTCCTCGCAGTACTACTCCACTGTATAAAATCTTCAGGCTTCCGGCAATTTCATATTTTCCGGCTTTTAACAATAACGCTCCACGAATACCTTTTGCATCCATTGAAAGTTTTCCAACCTCATCAATGGCGTCTTGTATATGAGCCGTGTTATCTCCGGGGATAGGAGAAATTTCTTTTACCACAGGAACCTGAGGAATAAGAACGCCTCCTCCTCTATAACCTGCATGGCTAAAATCAGGAAGGGTAAATCCATACTCATCTTGATGATAAGTTAATTTACCATCTGTATCTACAGACAACAATTCAGATTGCCAATTATTACCTTCTAGTTCAGGTTGTTTATAAATTGAAACAGCATCCAACATAAAATGATCGGGAGCTACGGTTTTATTCACAGAATATGTCACCGCATATTTCCCCGCTTTTGATTGAGGAACAATAAAAACGAGCCGCATGTCTGCCCAATCTTGTTGATCATAAGTAAATGGGAATATAGTAGAACCTTGCGGAAGTATTGCCTCATCTCCGGGAGTATCCAATGACGACATACCTTCTTTTACCAGGCGAACCCAACGTATGGTAGCTTCTCCTTTCATGTGGCTTTTTACGATGTATGTACCGGCTTCCAATGTCACCGCAGGAGAATTGAAACGACAATGATTACTCGAAGATGTGTAAACCAAAGCTAAAGCATTTGTACCGGAAAAAGCTTTTTCCGTCTTTTTAGAATAATTCGATTGAGTATTAGCAGGATATAAAAGAGTTCCCCAACCATCCGGGAAAGCGCTTCCGGTATTCCAGATTTCCAAATCTCCATTGATCATCAAATCATCAACAGCCTTAACTTCTCCAGACAATGATAATGTTAAACAAAGGACACAAATAGTAAAAAAGTTTTTCATGACATCAAATATTTTTCTCAAAAGTAAAGACTTTTATACAATAAACATTGCATTATCAATCATTTTTTTTGTCAGGAAAGTACAAATGATTGTTTTTAATAGAAACTAAACCTTTGGTTGAAAAATGATCTAATACCAGATCTTTATAAATAAGATGAAGTATCAGACTATGCATAAATAATATCTTTATATAATCCTGAAAGTCGCTTGCGAAGATATAAAACAGCATAATGTTTACGTGACAATAAGGTATTAACGGCAACACCTGTAGTTTGGGATATTTCTTTCACCGGAATCCCATCCAATTCGGTCAGTTCAAAGATTTCCCGTTGTTCGGGAGGTAATTCCAGAAGTGCGTTCTCCAATTCTATCCAAACCAATGAGCGTAAATATTCGGTTTCAGGGGAAGGAGTCTCTTCTGTATTAAAAAGGACTTCTGAAAAATCTTTCAAGACTTCATCCCCATCCTCATCATTCCGATAAACAGGCAGTTCCTCTTCCCGTTTTTTGATTTCTTTGTTGATAATAAGGTTCTTGGCGACACGATACAACCATCCGGAAACCTGTTCAATAGGATTCATAGAACTATCGACGGTTTTTATCAATTGATAAAAAACATCTTGTAAAATATCGTCCGCATCTTCATTGCTTGAAACACGTTTACGAATAAACGCTTTCAATTGCGGACGATATTCCGTAACCAGTTGCTCAATATCCTGTTTTTTTTCCTGTTTACTCATTGTCTTTTGCGGGACTATCTTTGGCTTCAAAATCAACACCCCGTTCGCCGAAGAAATCATGCATACCAAACATTCCTCTATGCATGTGAGCATGTCTTTTCTTAATAAATTCCTTCCGTTCTTCGGGAGTCATCTTCATCCATTTTTCATGAATCGGGTTATGCTTGTGCATTCCATGCATCATTCCTCCATGCATCATCTTTCTCCCATGTCCGAAACCTCCGAATAGAATGCGGATAAGAAGAAGTAATCCCAAAGCTTGCCAAAAATTAATTGTAATCAATCCGAATATGGCCGGTATCAACCAATTCCACAATAACATAACTATCGCACTGAACCCTGCTGCCATGGCTAAAAAACCAAGAGGCATTAAAAATCTCATTTTTTTCATCATTCCTATTATTTAATTTGATTCTTGACTAAACTTATCAACGAATTTTGTAAATCCCATTCCCAACACACACATATTTTCGATTTGAAGTATTATTGCACTCATTGCT
>JAVBMM010000011.1:0-7803 GCA_031552425.1 Bacteroidales bacterium
GAACGTGACGGAAAATTCATTTATAATGAACAGGATGAACTTTTAAAAGAAATAACTTCCTTATTAAGAGAGGATATTACAGCTATTTCCTATGAAAAACACCAGGTTTCTAAAGAAAATAATGTTACCTGTTTAGAAACACGTTTTGGAAAATTTCCTGTAAAAGAAATAAACGCTTATTTTCTGGAAAATCTAAATGCAGCAAGATATGCCTGCCGGCAACTAGGAGTGTCTGATAAAGATTTTTATACTGCAATTTCCAACATATCCATGCAATCATAAATAACATGCAAAAAAAAATACTAGTGACTGGTGCAAACGGACAGTTAGGAAGTGAAATAAAGGAATTACATGCTGATTATCATCAGTTTAAATTTGTTTTTACTGACTTAGATACTTTAGATCTACAGAATGAAAAAAAAGTAGAGCATTTCATTGAAAAAAACAAATTCCATTATATCATTAATTGTGCGGCATATACTGCTGTAGATAAAGCAGAAGAGGATCATGAAACTGCATACAAAATAAATTGTGATGCTGTAAAATATTTAGCTGTTTCAGCGCAAAAAACTCATTCAATAATCATACATATCTCGACGGATTACGTTTTTGATGGGCAATCAAAAAGGCCATATAAGGAAACAGATCAAACAAATCCTCAATCCATATATGGTAAAAGTAAACTGGAAGGAGAAAATATATTAAAAAAATATTGTCCTGAAAGTATTATTATCCGTACATCTTGGTTGTATTCTCAATTTGGGAATAATTTTGTGAAAACCATGATTCGCTTAGGGAAAGAAAAAGATAGTTTAAATGTAGTGGCAGATCAAAAGGGAACTCCTACTTACGCTGCCGATTTAGCTAAAACGATTATGGAAATCATAACCTGGGTGGAACAAAAAGAAAATTTACCGGTTGGTATTTATCATTATTCCAACATGGGAGAAACAACCTGGTATGATTTTGCTGTAGCAATCCATGAGTTATCTAATATTTTAGGCTGTGAGGTAAAACCTGTAACCACACAAGAATATCCGGTAAAAGCTTCCAGACCTGCTTACAGTGTATTCGATAAAAATAAGATTCAACAAACTTTCCAATTAATTATCCCGGATTGGAAGGAAAGCTTAAAAAAATGTATATCAATTATTGAACAATGAGTCAATTATCAGAAGAAATAGATAGAAGAAGAACCTTTGCCATTATCAGTCATCCGGACGCAGGAAAAACGACCTTGACCGAAAAACTACTTCTCTTCGGAGGAGCCATACATGTGGCTGGAGCTGTTAAATCAAATAAAATAAAGAAAACCGCTACATCAGACTGGATGGAAATAGAAAAGCAACGGGGAATTTCTGTCGCAACGTCTGTTATGGCCTTTGATTATGAAGGTTACAAAGTAAATATTCTTGATACTCCCGGTCACCAGGATTTTGCAGAAGACACATATAGAACATTAACTGCTGTAGATAGCGTAATCATTGTTATTGATGTCGCTAAGGGAGTTGAGACTCAAACCCGGAAACTGATGGAAGTGTGCCGGATGCGAAAAACTCCTGTTATCGTTTTTATTAATAAATTAGACCGAGATGGAAAAGATCCTTTTGATTTATTAGATGAAGTAGAACAAGAATTGCAAATTAATGTGCGACCTTTGAGTTGGCCGATAGACATGGGACAACACTTCAAAGGAGTTTATAATATATATGAGCAGAAATTAGACTTGTATTCTCCAAGTAAACAATATGTGACAGAAAAAATTGAAGTTACAGATTTAAATTCCAAAGAACTGGAAAAGCATATTGGGGACAAACTTTCGGAGAAGTTACGTTTGGATTTGGAATTGATAGAGGGAGTATATCCTGAATTTGATGTTGATTCATATTCAAAAGGAGATATTGCTCCTGTTTTCTTTGGTTCCGCACTTAATAATTTTGGAGTTAAAGAATTATTGGATTGTTTTGTTAAAATAGCCCCCTCTCCTCGCCCTGTACAAGCCATTGAACGCATTGTAAATCCACATGAAGAAACTTTTTCCGGATTTATTTTCAAGATACATGCCAATATGGATCCTAACCATAGAAGTTGTATTGCCTTTGTAAAGATCTGTTCCGGAGAGTTTAAACGAAATGTCAATTATAAGCATGTTCGCCAGGGAAAACTGATGAAATTCTCCTCTCCCACAGCTTTTATGGCTCAAAAGAAGGAAATTGTTGATGATGCATATGCCGGAGATATCATTGGATTACCGGATACGGGTAATTTTAAGATTGGTGATACATTGACTTCCGGAGAAGAATTGCATTTCAAAGGATTGCCGAGTTTTTCTCCTGAAATGTTCAAGTATATTGAAAATGCAGATCCGATGAAAACCAAGCAATTGAATAAAGGATTGGAACAATTAATGGATGAAGGGGTTGCACAATTATTTATCAATCAATTCAATGGAAGAAAAATTGTAGGAACTGTAGGGCAATTACAATTTGAAGTTATCCAATATAGATTATTACACGAATATGGCGCTCAATGTAAATGGGAACAGATTAACCTTTACAAAGCCTGTTGGATTGAAAGTAATGACCCTCAGGAATTGGAAAACTTCAAAAAAAGAAAATATCAATACATGTCCAAAGACCAAGAAGGAAGGGATGTGTTTTTAGCAGATTCCTCTTATGTATTACAAATGGCACAGCAAGATTTTCAAGGTATAAAATTTCATTTTACCTCGGAATTTTAAGTGCTTGAGAATATTTCGTTAGAAAAAAAATGTATCTTTGTGGCCTCAAATGCGAAAGTAGCTCAGTTGGTAGAGCATAACCTTGCCAAGGTTAGGGTCGCGGGTTCGAGTCCCGTCTTTCGCTCTATAAAAAGGCGAAAGAGTTTGCCTTTAATTGATAAGAGTGATTGTAACAGGCCCGGATGGCGGAATTGGTAGACGCGCTAGTTTCAGGGACTAGTGTTCGCAAGAATGTGCAGGTTCGAGTCCTGTTCCGGGTACTCTTTTCAAATATAAAGTTATGCGCGGGTGATGGAATTGGTAGACATGCCACTTTGAGGGGGTGGTGCCGGCAACGGTGTGTGGGTTCAAATCCCGTCCCGCGTACTTTTTATTAGTTTTGACTCTCTAATATTTGGACATATTAGAGAGTTTTCTTTTTAAAGCTCTTGTTTATTTTTTGCCATATGTACGGTTAGTTGCGGAAATGGAATATCGATGCCTTTTTCCGAAAATCTCTTATATACAGATTCATTTAGAGCAAAATAAACATCCCAGTAATCTTCTTTTTTTGTCCATAACCGAGTGACAATATCTACTGAACTTTGATTGAGTTTATGAAGGGCTATGATGTAAGGGGGATCCTTCAATATCCGTTTATCACTATCTATAATTTCTTTAATCACCTGCTTGGCTTGATCATAATTCTCTCCGTATGCAATGTTAAAAATGATATCTACCCTCCTAGTTTCTTGTTTTGTGTAGTTGGTTATTAGGTCATTAGCTATTTTTCCATTAGGAATATAAACTACTTTATTGTCTGGAGTTATCAATACTGTATTAAAAATTTGAATTTCTCTTACATTTCCGCTTTGTCCTTGGGATTCGATAAAGTCACCCACACGGTATGGCTTGAATAAAAGCACAATAAACCCTCCTGCAAAATTTTGCAAAGTACCACTTAACGCAAGTCCGAAAGCAACGCCTGCGGAAGCAAATAAAGCTACCAAAGAAGATGTTTCAATTCCTAATATTCCAATTACAATGACAATCAACACAATAGTCAATGTAATACTAATGAAACTTTTCAGAAAACTTTTCACCGAAGGGTCTGTATCCCTTTTGTTGAGAACTTTCTGAAAGAAATTATTTAACCTGTTAATCAGCCATTTTCCAATAACATAAATAAGAATGGCTATTACTAACCGGATAGCAAACTTACTCATCATATCAATCAGAGAGTGTAATATTCCATCCCATGAAATGTTACTCCAATTTATTTTCTCTATTTTTTCTGTTATATTGCTATTTTCATCCATATTATAATATTTGGGTAACAAAAATACAAGTTTTTTATTGAAGATATGTCAGTGAAGGTTAATTTTTGAAGTGAAACAAAAAATCGAAAAAAATCAATTACTTTTGAAGCATTAAAAAGTCTTCTTGATTCTTTGGAATTTATTTTGAATATTTTCTTTTGGTGTCTTACTTTTTCTCTTGATAGAAAAAGTAACAAAAAGATCAAGGCTACGTTCAAATAGTTAAAAAATATTGTGTTCCGGCTAAACAAAAAGAACTCGCGCTTATAGTGCTCAAACAGCTTTTTGTTTGACGCCTCCACTATATATTTTTCTTAACGCCATTTTTCCTAGGCCATTACGTTCTAACAGCGAACATAATGAGCTTTATTAAATAATACCTTGATGTCGAAAAGCTGTCCGAAACGAAAGAGCGTAGCGATTGAGTAAGTTCTTTTCGACAAAAGCGCTTTTTTTGGATTACTTTTTTTGCGCAACAAAAAAGTAATGAAGAAATTTTATCCAAAAATAGTGAAAGGTGCGTGCAATCGTGTGGGCTTTCTAAAGAAAAATTTATAATGAAAAAAATGTTTATTATTTTTATCTGTAATTACCTATTATTCTCCTTCTCTTGTTTTTCTCAAACTTATGATGAATTTGTAGCACATTCGTTCGATTATTTGGAAAAGGGAGATTTATTCGGAGCAGAAGAAAGTTTGAAGAATGCATTGAGAAAAGAACCTGCCAATCCACAGAATGTTCTGTTACTTTCTAATCTAGGGACTATCCAACGGCGAGAGAAAAAATTCCGGGATGCTTTGGTTTCGTATACAAGTGCTTTGAGTAGAAGTCCACGAAGTACTGTTTTATTGTCTAACAGGGCAAGTTTGTATACAGAAATGGGAGATTACGAAAATGCAATTACAGATTATACTTTACTATTAGCGATTGATGAGAAAAATGAAAATGTTTTATATGAGCGTGGATTATTATATTTGAGCAAAAAAGACTACATTGCTGCTGAAATAGATTTTGAAAAAATTCTGGAAATCAATCCTAATACATTAAACGGAAGAAAAGGCATCGCTACTCTCTGTAAACTTCGCGGAGAATATACCGATGCAGAAAAAATATATAATTTTTTGATATCAAAATTTCCGGAAGACTCGAATTTATATCTTTCCAGGGCGGAATTGTTTTTGATGAAAGATAAAAATAGCCGTGCATCTTCGGATATTAATAAAGCACTTTCTTTAGAAGAGAGAACGGGAATGAAAAATCCATATACATATATCCTTCGCTCTCAATTGAAAATCCGTCAATACGAAAAGAAATCTGCTAAACAGGATATTGAATTGGCAATATCTTTGGGGTACGATAAGGAAAAGGCAGAAGATTTGTTGAAATTATGTAAATAGTCTTTTGGACTTAACTATGCTATTTCAAAAATCATTTCTCCGAAATATTCCGGACGGTGAAAATCAGGCTGCTGTGTTTTGATTGGATTCCAACTCAAAAAATGAGGAATCTTTGTCTGGTCTCCACATTTATAACAATTAGCATAAATCTTTTTATTTTTTATCTCTCCCCTTATATCCAATAATTCAAAGGGAATTTCTGCTAATAATTGCCAATCAGATAAAGTTTCCGGGTGTATCCCTTCTTTGGTTAAAGTTGTGTGAACCAAAATCTTGTTTATTTCTTTTTCGGATAAGTAAGAAAAATCTGTCCTGCTTTTCCTTTTAGCAGATAAACAAGTTCCCAGACAATTAAATTCAAAATTTCTGTAAACCGGCTCATCCGGATGTTGTATAAAAAACTCCACGCAAGAATCTTCACAAACCTTTGAATTAGAATCGGTATGAATAGCTCTGGGATAATCTTTACGAACATCAAACAATAAATACAGGCATGTTGAAGCCCATGCAATATATAATTTTACTTTAGGTTGATGAGGATATTCTTTCCAATTAATGGTATCTATGTCAATCGAATGGGCTTTTTCTATCAGTATGTCAACTTTTTTTCTCCAATCGGTAGAAATAGATAATTCTTTTATTTCTTTGATAATCAATTGTTTCATAAAGATTCTTTACACTATCAACATTTGATATTCAGATCTCTCAAAATATCTCTTATTTTTTCGTAAGTTGTAATACGAGTTGGAACCAATGGAAGGCGGAGCCTATTTTCTATGTATCCCATCATATTCAACATGCTCTTCACTCCTGCCGGATTGCCATCAACAAACAATAATTCGAATAATTCCGTAAAACTGTGATGAATGGTCAATGCATTTGCATAATCACCATTTAATGCCAGACGAACCATTCGGCTAAATTCTTTTGGGAAAGCATTTCCTATCACAGAAATAACACCTATAGCCCCTAATGTAATCAAAGGGAAAGTAACCCCATCGTCTCCCGAAATCACTTCAAAATTTTTGGGCTTATTTTTAATGATATCATCCATTTGGGTGATATTCCCGGAAGCTTCTTTAACCGCAACTATATTATGAAAATCACGAGCAATACGCAAAGTAGTTTCGGAAGTCATATTTACTCCCGTACGCCCCGGAACATTGTATATAATAATAGGTAATTTAGTTGCTTCGGAGATAGCTTTGTAATGTTGATATATTCCTTCTTGGGAAGGCTTATTGTAATAAGGAACAACAGACAATATGGCATCTATACCATCAAATTTTTCTTTTCTCAGCGTATTTACCAATGCTTGTGTATTATTTCCTCCTACACCTAAAACAATGGGAATGCTGCCATTTACTTTATTGACTACTAATTGGACTATTTTTTCTTTTTCTTCCTCTGTTAAGGTGGGAGTTTCTGCAGTAGTTCCCAAAACAACCAGATAATCTGTACCGTTTTGCAATTGATAATCAACTAAACGAGACAAGGCTGTAAAATCTACACTATCATCATCTCCGAATGGAGTAATCAAACCTACTCCCATTCCTTTTAAGTTTATTTGTGCCATTCAACTAATAGAAAATATGAGGCAAAAGTAACGAAAAAAATTAGCTAAAAAAATATCATCTGTATTTTAAAGAGATACAAGTGTAGTTTTTTTGTAGTAGGACTTCACAGACCTTACAGTCCTACTGTAATAGTCGTGCAGTAGGGCTGTAATACTCTTACAATAGGACTATAATGTTTCTACAGTCCTACTATATTTATTAAAAAAGGGAGGTTTTTTCGTATGAAAAAGGTTTTTTCTCACAAGTTGATGTACCTGTGACATGCTGTGCAACTGGTTAGTATTGCTGCACAAGCAGTCAAGAATGAACTGTGAACTTTTATTTACTAAAAATATGTTTATAAAGATAAATATTTACTTGCAATTTACTTTTTCTGTTTTTATATTTGTAACATCTTTTTTAACATTAATATTTCACACCATGAAAACAACAAATCTTAAGACGCTTTTAACGGCATTTACATTTGCAGTATATAATCTATCTGCACAGACTTTATTGACTCAGGAAATTTCTAATTGGAATACTGTGTATCAATCAGGTTTTTTCAATCGTATCAAGGGTTTAATACGCCAGCTACAGACTTTTGGTTTTGGGGACTCAATATAGGGCATGCCAGTAATGATGCAAATTCTCGTTACAATGGACAAATACTTATTGCTAACAAAACTCACGAGCCTACAATGTATTTTAGGAGTACTGGTCCTGATGGAGCAGGTGTATGGGGAAAAGCTCTTGTTGAAAATAGAACTTTAACCATATCTCATCCGGAACCTTTAGCCCAGAATAAGAAT
>JAVBMM010000136.1:0-2798 GCA_031552425.1 Bacteroidales bacterium
CAAGTTTTTGAGATGTTTCAACGGCAATTACAGTATTTACTGGAGTCTTAAAGAAAAGAATCATAATTTGTAAATTAGCAGTGCAAAGGTAATTATTTTTTTGAAAAGTACTATCTTTGCGCCATGCTTGATATTGTATTCAAAGGGATTTTGATAGGTGTTTTGGTCTCAGCACCTATGGGACCTATAGGTTTGTTGTGCATTCAACGAACATTGAATAAGGGTCGGGGACATGGTTTTGCCACTGGGGTTGGAGCGGTCTTTTCCGATTTGCTCTATGCTACATTAACCGGTATGAGTATGGGGTTTGTTATTGCTTTTATAGAAGATCATCAATCTATTTTGCAAATAGCGGGCAGTATTCTATTGATGTTTTTCGGATTTTATATTTTTCAGACGAATCCATCCAAAAACCTTAAGAAACCTGATGAAGTATCTAATTCATATACACAAGATGCCTTAACATCATTCTTTCTTACCCTTTCCAATCCATTTATTATTTTCTTATTTTTGGGGCTTTTTGCCCGTTTTAATTTTATTTCTCCAGAAGAAACTACTTTTGCTCTGGTAACCGGATTGGCTGGTATTGCATCAGGAGCTATTTTTTGGTGGTTTCTTATCACTTATCTTGTTGGAAAATTGAGAAATAACTTCAATATGCGGGGATTGTGGATTTTGAATCGTGTATTAGGTATTCTTATCATGTTCTTTTCTCTCATAGGCTTGCTTTTTTCTCTTTTGGAACATAATATTTAACAAGCAATTTGAAAAACTTTCCTTACCTTTGTCACTCAAAATTTGATGATTATGGTGAGTATAAAATGTATCGGAATTCTTACATCCGGAGGTGATGCTCCGGGGATGAACGCTGCCATTCGTGCAGTAACCAGAGCTGCAATTTACAATGGATGGGAAGTTAAGGGTGTCTATAGAGGATATAGAGGATTGATTACCGGAGAGATTGTTCCTTTTAAAACAAACAATGTCAGTAATATCATACAACAAGGAGGAACTATTTTAAAAACAGCAAGATGTCAGGAATTTATGACTCCTGAAGGGCGGAGAGTCGCATTTGAAACCATGCAAAGGGAGGCTATTGATGCTCTGGTTGTTATCGGAGGAGATGGATCTCTTACAGGTGCCCGTATTTTTGCACAGGAATATAATATTCCGATTGTTGGATTGCCGGGAACCATTGACAACGATTTGAACGGAACAGATACCACTATAGGATATGACACAGCATTGAATACTATTATGCAAGCAGTTGATAAGATCAGGGATACGGCTACTTCTCATGAGCGTCTCTTTTTTATTGAAGTAATGGGACGTAATGCCGGATTTTTAGCTTTGAACGGAGCTGTTGCTTCCGGAGCAGAGGCTGCAATTATTCCGGAAATATGTACGGAAGTCGATCAATTGGAAGAATTGATCAAAAATGGTTTCCGTAAAACAAAAAACAGTAGTATCGTACTGGTTGCTGAAAGTGAAGTTACAGGAGGAGCAATGGGAATGGCAGAACGCGTAAAAAATGAATACCCACAATATGATGTGCGTGTAACTATTCTCGGTCATATACAACGGGGAGGATCTCCGTCAGCTTCGGATAGAATATTGGCAAGTCGTATGGGCGCAGCTGCCATCGATGCCTTGAATGATGATCAGCGTAATGTGATGATCGGTATGCAAAACGATGAAATTGTATATGTGCCTTTTGCTAAGGCCATTAAAAAAGATAAACCGATTGATAGGGAATTGTTAAATACTTTGAGAATATTGTCAATTTAAATATGATTTCAATTCAAGAAGCGCTGGATAAAGTAAATAATGCAATAGATGGAATGGCTTATGAAAATAAGCCTTCTGAATTGTATAATCCGGTTCGATATATTCTTTCTTTAGGAGGAAAGAGAATACGTCCCATATTGGTTTTATTGGGATACAATATTTACAAAGAAGATGTGGATGTTGTTATCCCTCCCGCATTAGGATGGGAAATATTCCATAATTACACTTTGTTGCATGATGACTTGATGGATAGGGCGGATATGCGTCGCGGAAAGTTGACGGTACATAAAAAATGGAATGATAATGCGGCCATTCTTTCCGGAGATTTAATGCAAACCATTGCATATCAATATATAACAAAAATACCGGACTTATATTTGAGAAAAGTGCTAGACTTATTTTCGATTACGGCTTCTGAAATTTTCGCAGGACAACAGTATGATATGAATTTTGAATCCCGCATGGATGTCAAAGAGGAAGAATATTTGGAGATGATCCGTTTGAAAACAGCCGTTATGCCTGCAGCATGTTTGAAAACCGGAGCAATAATTGCCGGTGCAGATCCGAAAGATGCTGATAAGCTGTACAATTTCGGAATTAACTTGGGTTTGGCATTTCAATTAAAAGATGATTTGTTAGATGTTTTTGGAGATGCTGAAGTTTTTGGTAAAAAAATAGGTGGAGATATTTTGTGTAATAAAAAAACTTTTTTGTTGATTCATGCATTGAATAAATCTTCTGGTAAAGAAAAAGAAAACCTGCTTCAATGGCTTTCAAATTCAGACACTTCCCGAAGTGAGGACAAAATAAAAGCTGTTACAGAAATATATCAATCATTAGGCGTTAAAGAATTTTCCGAACAAAAAATACAATATTATCACCAACAGTCCGTTACCATTTTACAAGACTTGAATAAATCTTCTAAAAACATTGAAGTATTGTTTACGTTAACCGAACAATTGATGAATAGAAATATTTAACTTCATATAACATCTAAACTAATGCCATAC
>JAVBMM010000205.1:0-18356 GCA_031552425.1 Bacteroidales bacterium
AAAGTTTTCAGCTTAGTAACTATTCCTGAAACTTTTTGATCTATTTGAGTTAATTGTTCTTCACTTTTATAAATAGGAACTATTACTACTTGGTATGGCGCCAATTTAGGAGGTAATACTAATCCGTTATTATCTGAATGACACATAATTAAAGCTCCCATCAAACGAGTAGATACTCCCCAGGAAGTTGCCCAAACATAATCTCTTTTTCCTTCTTTGTCAGAAAATTGCACATCGAAGGCCTTAGCAAAGTTTTGTCCCAAGAAATGGGAAGTTCCTGCTTGTAAAGCTTTTCCATCTTGCATCAAGGCTTCAATACAATATGTTTCCAATGCTCCGGCAAAACGTTCATTGGCAGATTTTACTCCTTTCAGCACAGGCATTGCCATATATTTTTCGGCAAACTCAGCATATACATTCAACATTTTTTCCGTTTCTTCCAAAGCTTCTTCTTTTGTAGCATGGGCTGTATGACCCTCTTGCCAAAGAAACTCTGCCGTACGTAAAAATAAGCGTGTACGCATTTCCCAACGAACTACATTAGCCCATTGATTACATAGAATCGGTAAATCACGGTATGATTGTATCCAATTCTTATAAGTATTCCAAATAATTGTTTCTGAGGTAGGCCGAACTATTAATTCTTCTTCCAACTTAGCTTCCGGATCAACTACGACTCCTCCTCCACCGGGATTATTTTTCAATCTATAATGAGTGACTACAGCACATTCTTTGGCAAAACCTTCTACATGATCAGCCTCTTTACTAAGAAAAGATTTTGGTATAAAAAGAGGAAAATACGCATTGACATGTCCTGTTTCCTTAAACATATCGTCCAATTGCCGTTGAATTTTTTCCCAAATGGCATATCCATAGGGTTTGATAACCATACATCCACGCACAGCTGAATTTTCTGCCAAATCGGCTTTAATTACCAAATCATTATACCATTGAGAATAACTTTCTTCACGAAGAGTCAGTTCTTTGAGTTCTTTTGCCATGATTTTATATAGATTGCATTGATTTTTAAGGTGCAAAAGTAATAAAAATTTCTTTTGGCGATAGCCTTATCAATGCATTATCTTGTAGACTAATTCTTTCAATAATTCTCCCGGAGAAGCAGAAACGTTGTCAACTCCTTTTGATTTAGCATCACACAAACGAATAAGAGAAATAATTTCCATTGTTTTAAAAGCATTGTAATTTCTCATAGCCTGTTGATAATCTTTGAATTGAAAACTAAAACGCAGTCCCAAAACATTCATTAAAGATGCTTCTGATTTATTATTTTCAAAATGACAAATCATCAAATTGGAGAAAAAACCGTAAAGAACAGTTAAGGTAACAATAATCGGATTATCTTTCGGATTTTGTTCAAAATAATTAATAATCCTGTTTGCTTTGAGAATTTCTCTACCGGCAATGGCATTTTGTAATTCGTAATTATTGAAATCTTTACTGATGCCGATATTTTGTTCAATCAACTCCGGAGTAATGCGTTTTTGAGTGCTTGAAGACAATGAAATACATAATTTATCCATTTCATTGGATAATTTACTTAAATCTGTTCCCAAAAAATCAGACAACATTTGGGATGAAACAGTATCTATTGTATAACCCTTTTGTTGTAAATAAGCTACTACAAATCCGGGTATTTTATTCTCGTATATTTTTTTAGATTCAAAAAGAACGCCTTTCGATGAAACTTCACCGGATAGCTTTTTTCTTCCGTCTAGTTTTCCATATTTATAATTGATTACCAAAACCGTCGACTGAAGGGGATGTTGTACATAATGTGACAATTCTTCTATATTTTTCAATCCTTTGGCTTCTTTAACCACTATCAATTGGTATTTTGACATCATCGGAAAACGTTTTGCCGTACTTATCACAGCGTACACATCTGTTTCTGAGCCATATAATATGGTTTGGTTAAAGTCACGTTCGCTATCTTCCAATACATTTTCAATCAATAAATCAGTCAACTGATCAATAAAATAAGGTTCTTCTCCTTGAAAAAAATATACCGGAGCAAATTGTTTTTTCAGGATACTGCTCTTGATCTCTTCGTATGTCAATTCTTTCACAGCCATACTTACCACTCAAACCGCAGGTGTTTCACAGTTTGTTTATTTTCTATGATTGTTTTTAAAGCTTTAATACCGATATGCACCTGTTCTTCCACAAAATTAGAGGTTACCGCCAAATCGCTTTTCTCGGTTTTGATTCCTTCCGAAATCATCGGTTGATCGCTGACTAACAACAATGCACCTGTGGGAATATGATTGGCAAACCCGACAGAAAACAAGGTTGCTGTTTCCATATCTACCCCCATCGCCCGGATCTTTACCAAATATTCTTTAAAATCCTCATCAAATTCCCAAACCCTTCGATTAGTAGTGTAAATGGTTCCCGTCCAATAATCTCTTCCCCTATCCCTGATAGTTGAAGAAATTGCCCGTAACAAACTGAAAGCGGGCAAAGAAGGTACCTCCGGAGGAAAATAATCATTAGAAGTTCCTTCTCCTCGAATGGCAGCTATCGGCAATATGTAATCTCCCAAAGAATTATGTTTTTTCAATCCTCCGCATTTACCTAAAAACAGAACTGCTTTAGGTTTTACAGCGCTTAACAAGTCCATAACTGTTGCAGCATTAGCACTTCCCATTCCGAAATTAATGATGGTTATTCCATCCGCAGAAGCATTAGGCATATTAGCCTCCAGCCCTAAAATAGGAACATTATAATAACCGGCAAATATCTTGACATAACGGTTAAAATTGGTCAGCAAAATATATTGGGTAAAATCTTTCAAAGGCCGTTGTGTGTACCTTGGCAACCAATTATCTACGATTTCTTGTTTTGTCTTCATTTTTCCTATAATTTTGTGGAGAAAACATACAAAAGTATGGATTTTTTCTGATTTAAAATCATGACGTCATTGAATCTTCCTTCATTTGAAATAAAAATTAAAGAAAAAAACGGTAAGCATTACGTTTTTGACCGATTACGTAAACAGTATGTCCGTTTTACTCCGGAAGAATTAGTAAGGCAACACTTTACCAATTATCTGATTGAATACAAAAAATATCCTGAATCTTTATTGGCGAATGAAGTCGGAATTTTATTAGGTAATGTAAAAAAACGTTGTGATACTGTTGTTTACGACCATCAACTCAATCCTTTGTGTATCATTGAATACAAATCTCCCGAAATTAGTATTACACAATCAACATTCGACCAGATTGCCAGATATAATATTTCATTACAAGTTCCTTGGTTAATTGTCAGCAACGGATCAGAACATTTTTGCTGTAGAATATGCTATAAAACAGGAAAATATATTTTTGAAAAAGATATTCCGGAATACGAAAACTTAAGATTTGAAATACTTTAGCTTTCCTGTCCCGTAATATACCAAAGTCGTAACAGAAATTCCGATAATCATTCCCACATAAACATCTGTAATAAAATGTTGAGAAAGGTATATACGGGCATATCCTACGCATGCTGCAATCAAAGCTAATATCCAATGATATTTTTTTCGGGGTAATATAAATGCAAGAATTGTTGAGATAGCAAATGCGGCAGCAGTATGGCCGGAAGGAAAACTTTCTGTCTGCAATTGTACAACACCTTTCAATAGACGTAAATCTTCTACTCCATCAAAATAAAGGATAGGCCTGGGAGTTCCCGGAAAAACAAGATGTTTTAAGATTTGTACAACCAGTGCTGTCGAAAGAATACAAATAAAAGCACGCCACGAAGTTTTCATATTTTTCCACACTGCCAAGGCAAGTAAGACAACGAGTGAAAATGAAATATTTCCTATGGCACTTGCTGTTTTAAAGAAAGCGTCCCAAAAAATACTATAATGTCTATTGACCCAAAGTAAAACAGGTCCTTTAGAACTCAATAACAAGACAATTCCTCCGAAAACAATTAAAAGCAAACAAGCAAAAAAGTAACAACTATTTTGACGAATGAAATTTTTCATACTAAAGTTTATTTTAGAAAGGATATCCCACGGCAAAATGCCAGGCAAAATTATTTTTAAAATTAGGTTGTAATACTGCCCATCTATCATGTCCTCTCTGCCCCGGATCATAAGCTTTCATTCCGGTATCTATCCTCAAGAGAAAAAAATCAAAATCCAAGCGAATCCCAAATCCGTAGCTTAAAGCAATTTCTTTATAAAAACTATCCAATTGAAAATATCCTCCTTCTTGCCCTTCATAATCACGGATAGTCCAAATATTTCCTGCATCGACATATGTAGCTAATTCCATTTTCCAAAACAAATGGCTCCTATACTCTATGCTCAAATCTAATTTTATATCTCCCGATTGTTCATAAAACGTTGTTTTACCCGGAATTGTTTTGTAAGAACCCGGACCTAAAGTTCTCACAGCCCATCCTCTCACACTATTGGATCCTCCGGAATAATAACGTTTTTCAAAAGGAAGGATTTCTGAATTCGCATATGGATAAGCCAATCCGAAGCCTACATGCCAGGCAAAAGCATTTTTTTTATCCAGAAACACAGTTTTTCCATAATCCATGTCTCCTTTTAGATACTGAGCATAATAAATACCAAAAAGTTCATAAGAACCTGCTTCATCCTTAGAAAAATTAAACCAAGAAGAAAGTCCGTACAAAAAGTTACCGGCAGACTCCACTGATGCCCGGAAAGAATGCACATCTCTTCGTTTGACCGCAGGATTAAAATTGGAATATGAATAAGAATATCCCATACTCACAATAAATTGATTCGTATAACTAAATAAAGCAGCATTAGGAGGCAAATTATCCAAAAATCCTTGATCTATACGCGGAAGATAAACATAGTTGACATCGATTAAATTAAATTGATGACGATTAGTTTTTCCAACCCTATCTTGCCAAATATATCTTAGTCCTCCAGATGTAAGTATTCTGCTATACTCAGGACGTGTTTGATAATTGTAACTCAATGCAAATTCCGTTGAAGCCCGTATTCCTCTTTTGAAACTATTTGAAAGAAAAGGAAACATAAATTTGGGGAAATTCAAAGTAGTTTGAACTCCCAAATCAAGATAATTTTCGGAAAAATTCTCAGAAATAGCTTCATAAGCACCCGTAAGTTTAATTCCAAAAGTTTCCGAGCCTTTAAATATATTACGATGCTGGTATCCTAACGATGAAGCAAAACCTAAATCTCCTGCTGAGTTAGTACCATCAATAGAAAAAGAAAAGTTTTGCTTTTTAGCCGGCATTGTAAAAATATAACAATCCAAATAACTAGAATCATTATTTAATTTTTCCCTGAAACGCACATGTACATTATCCAAAGCTTTCAAACTGGAAAATGCGCTATAGGTTAACTCCTCTCTCTTTTCGGCGTACAAACGTCCTGGAGAAATAAAACAATTTTCCCTAACAACTTTAGGTCGGATAATTTCTCCTCTTTTTCCATAATATATGAAGTAATTATCTAGTTGTACAGTATCTGAAGGAACATACGAACGCATGCCACTTTGCCTTAAAAAATCATAATCAGGATAGATATTTACTTTATCTATATAGTACTTGGAATGAGGGACTTCTTCATAATCTCCATCTGACTGTATTTTACGATAAGGATGTATAATCATTTCCAAATTGACTGAATTAGACATCAAAGCGCTATCAGCCATGTATGTAATATCATTCTTAGAAAATGCATAAAAACCCCTGTTACGCAAAAGGTTCGTTATTCTTTGACGTTCTTCATCTAAAACATTTCTATCAAAAAGATTTCCTTGTTTAACTAAACTCGTACGCGACGTCGACGACTCTCCGGTCCACCTTTTTGACGGTTGTTCTTGGCCATATAACGCAGCCCAAACAGATGAATCTTCCACTATAACATCATAAGAACGAATCTTATAGGGCCTATTGGATTGAATAATATATGTAATATCTGCTTTTTTATCGTGTTTTTCAACCGCAGAAGTCACTTCTGCATTCACATACCCTTTATTAATAAAGAATTTCTGAAGTTCCGTTTCACTTTTGAATACCAACGAAGAATCATATATAACCGGAGCTTCTCCCAATTTCCGTATTTGCCTATTAATCCATTTAGAAGAATCTTTTCCGGATAAATTATAAATATACAACTGTGTCTTGAAAAGAGCGAACATCTTATAATTAGGACGTTGCCGAACATATTGTTGTAAGTCGAATGATTTGAATTCAGAAGTATCCGCTTTAATACGGACTTTATTCAATAAGTACTCTCCGTCAGGAACAAACTTGGTAGAACTACAGGAAATCATGCTACATATTACAATAAGCATTAATAAGTATCCTATAGTTAAAAATCGCATAGAAATAAATGTGTTTTTTATTTTTCCGCAAACTTAGGCAAAATATTTCATTCAGGCACGATTTACAAAGGGTAAGAAAATATTTTTTAACTTTGTACTTTTCATATTTATTTGTCATGATAAGCAAAGGCAAAATCAAATTCATCAAATCTCTCAATCAGAAAAAATACCGTACAGAAAATAACTGTTTTCCTGCAGAAGGAAATAAGTTAGTATCAGATATATTACCTTATTTTGAATGTGAATCCATATTCTGTCTTTCTTCATGGTTAGCAACACAAGGAGATATTAAAGCTAAAGAAATCTTACTTGTAGAACAAGAAGACATTGATAACGCAAGTTTACAGAAAAATCCTCAACAAGTTATTGCTATATTTAGACAACCTTCATACAGTTTACAAAAAGAAGAACTGCTTGGTAAAATTTCACTGGTACTGGATGGAATACAAGATCCCGGAAATTTCGGTACAATTATTCGTTTAGCTGACTGGTTTGGCATTGAAAATATTATATGTTCTCGAGATACAGTAGACGTTTATAATCCTAAAACGGTACAAGCCACTATGGGAGCAATTGCACGGGTAAAAGTACATTACGCCCCACTAGAAGATTTTATTTCCGACATGTCAAAAGATTATCATTTACCTGTTTACGGCACTTTTTTAGATGGCGAAAATATATATCAAAAAAACTTATCTTCTGAAGGGTTGATTATTATGGGTAATGAGGGAAATGGCATCAGTCCGGAAATTGAACGTTTTATATCACAAAAACTATATATTCCTCACTATCCGGAACACAAAGAAACATCAGAGTCTCTCAATGTAGCCATAGCAACAGCCATTATCTGTGCAGAATTTAGGAGAAGACAAGTCTAAATCACTTATATAAAAAACATCGACAGGAAAGTTATTTATAGTTGTTTTTTTAGGGAAATATCCTGATAAATCCATGATCTGAAAAGCCGACATGGAAGGATTCTTTTTCTGTAATTCCTGAAATTCTTTCAATAAAAGTTCCGGAGACATTTCTCTATATTGGGGAATCAAAAATAAAATTCCATTATAAAAAGAAACTGATTCTATTTCTTGTTCCAGTTTTTCACAAAACATAAAAATATCAGAATCATTCAGTATTATATGATATAACCCCTTATATGTTGTACCAAAACACAAGTGAATATAATGTGCTGCATATTTTTTCACGGTGTTATCTCCTGAAAACCTTTTTTATACTTATTAATTCTCAAATCGTTGATGTATAATTGAGTAGCTGTTGCAGCTTCCGGAATACGAATACTTCCGGAAAGCCTGTATGCTTTTCTATATGGGGCATCCGGAACTTCCAATAACAAACTAAACACTCCATTATCCAAAATCAAATCTCGTTTGACCAAAGTGGTATCCTGTGTTTCCGCAGAAAAATGGACTTTAGGTTTATATGCCTTATTCACACCTAATACGGAAAATTTTAATTCATACACATCTCCGGGAAAAAAGAATGAAGAGGTATCTAAACAAAAAACATATTTATTTTCAGTGACAAAAGGACGAAGCGTAATAGAACTATCTTGTTTCCACAGGCATTTGGCTTTAAATTCTATTTCATTGTGCAATTTCAAACGTTTATTCAATGTGTCATTCAGTATATCATAACGATTTACAAGACGATCATATATTTTAACGTATTCATCTAAATGTGCTGCATACCAAACTAACGATGTATCAAATTGTTCCCGTGTTATCTGATGTTTAGAGAAGACTGAATTAAGTAATTTTTCCTTCTGTTTAGTATTTTGCAAAGTACTGTTATCATCAATTTCAGCTTCCGTCAAATGAATATCAAACAACAAATCCTCCATATCCTTTTCGGATATTACCCATGAAGGACGTCTTGAACAAGCTGACGCAAATAATAAAATTATTAACAAAAAAGGAAAGGAGCGATTAATCATCGGTCTTTTTTTCTAAACTTTCAGATAAATTTTTGCGAAAGAATAAAAGTAGGATTATTATCCCAACAGAAATAGAGGCATCTGCTATATTAAAAATCGGACGAAAAAAGATAAAAGATTCTCCTCCAAAATGAGGTACCCAAGCAGGCCATGTTGTTTTAATAATTGGAAAATAAAACATGTCTACCACTTTTCCATGCAACCAAGAAGAATATCCCCCGTCTGGGGGGAAAAGAGTAGCTATTTGCCCATAACTATGGTCAAATATTACTCCGTAAAATACACAATCAATAATATTTCCCACTGCTCCGGCCAAAATCAACGATACACATATGATATATCCTATCCCATAGTTCTTTTTGATCAACAGATACAGATAATAAACAATAGCTCCGGACGCTATTATACGGAAAAGAGTCAGAAAAATTTTATCAAAAAACTCCCAACCAAAAGCCATTCCGTTGTTTTCCGTAAAATATATCTGAAACCAATCTGTTATATGAATGCTTTCATGAAGCATCATATTTGTCTTTACCCAAATCTTAAGAATTTGATCTGCAAGAAGCACTAATAAGATAACGGCAATTGCCCAAAATCCTTTGGAAAGTTTCATGTATAATTAGTGAACGATGAACGGATGAAGGGTGAACGGGTTATCGTTCACCCTTCACTGTTCACATTGTTATTTCTGACCCATTTTAGCTTCAATACTTAAAGTAGCATGTGGTACTGCACGCAATCTTTCTTTCGGAATAAGTTTTCCTGTTTCACGACAAATGCCATAGGTCTTATTTTCTATACGAATCAATGCTGCCTGCAAGTTTTGAATAAACTTCATTTGACGTTGGGCCAAACGACCAGCTTCTTCTTTAGACAAAGTAGCAGCACCTTCTTCCAACACTTTGAATGTAGGAGATGTATCTGTAACATCATTACCATCTGCATTCATTAAAACCGCTTTCAACAAATCGTAATCTTTTTTTGCAGTTTCTAATTTCTCATTTATTATGGCGCGGAATTCTTCCAATTCAGCATCCGAATATCTTGTCTTTTCTGCCATACTTTCTACTTTTAATATTCAACAATAAAAGCACCTTCTTTATTGGGCACTAAGTTAATAAATTATTTTTATTACTAAAGAACTGTTCTAAGATTCACAAAATTAAATGTATATAAACTTTTAAATAGCTTCTCTCTATACCTTTTCAACTTTTACAAGTAATTTAAAATCTTCGAAATCAAGCTCTATTCCTCCATGAATTTCAGAGGATATAACGTTATTTGCCAATATTTGGTTTTTAATATAATCATTATATTCTTCAACAGCTTCATTTACAGCTTCATTTGATTGAATTAGAACATTAATCCTATCAACAATTTCAAATCCGTTTGATTTACGGATGTTTTGTATCCGGTTCACCAATTCTCGGGCAATTCCTTCTTTACGTAAATCTTCAGTAACGGTAATATCCAAAGCAACAGTCAATTTTCCTTCATTGGCAACCAACCAACCTGGAATATCTTCTGAGATAATTTCCACATCTGCTAAAGTTATGTTGGCAACTTGCTCTCCAACCTTTACATCAAACTGGCCGTCTTGTTCCAATTGCAAAATCTGTGCCTGAGTTATTTGAGCAATTTCATTAGCCAGATCCTTCATTATTTTACCATAATGGGGACCTAATTTTTTGAAATCAGGTTTGATTTTTTTGACCAGAATTCCGTCTGCATTATCAACATATTTGATCCCTTTGATATTCACTTCATTTAATATCAAGTTTTGAACCGCTTTAATAGCTTCTTTCTGATGATTATCCAAAACCGGAATCATAATAGACGACAATGGTTGGCGTACTTTGATATTCACTTTCCGGCGCAATGCCAAAACCATTGAAGAAATCGTTTGTGCAATTTGCATACGTTCTTCTAATGCCTTGTCAATGATCTTCTCATTACAAACCGGAAATTGAGATAAGTGGATAGAATCCACATTTTCCCTTTGAGTTCCGACAATTAAATCTGAGAATAATTTATCTGCATAAAACGGAGCGATCGGAGCCATTAACTTAGCCACAGTTTCCAGACAAATATATAATGTCTGGTAAGCAGAAAGTTTATCCGCATCCATCTCCCCACCCCAGAAACGTTTTCTGTTGAGACGTACATACCAGTTGCTAAGATTATCATTTACAAAATCATTGATAGCTCTTCCGGCACGGGTTGGCTCATAAGTGGCATAATGTTCGTCCACCTCTTTTATTAAAGTATTCAACAACGATAATATCCAACGATCAATTTCCGGACGTTCTTCAAACGGGATATCGGCTTCCTTATATTCAAATCCATCCACATTGGCATACAAAGAGAAGAAAGAATATGTATTATAAAGCGTTCCGAAGAATTTACGGCGGGCTTCTTCGATTCCTTCCACATCAAATTTGAGATTGTCCCAAGGTGATGCATTGGTAATCATATACCAGCGCAATGGATCAGAACCGTATTTTTCTATCGTTTCGAACGGATCAACTGCATTACCCAATCGTTTCGACATTTTATTTCCGTTTTTATCCAACACTAATCCGTTAGATACAACTGTTTTGAAAGAAACATTATCGAATACCATTGTAGCAATTGCATGTAATGTAAAGAACCAGCCTCGTGTCTGGTCTACTCCTTCTGCAATAAAATCGGCAGGAAAAACTTCTCCTTTATCAAATGTCTCTTTATTTTCAAACGGATAATGAATTTGTGCATAAGGCATTGCTCCCGAATCAAACCAAACATCAATCAGGTCTGATTCTCTCTTCATCGGTTTTCCCAAATCTGAAACCAAAATAATTTCATCTACATACGGACGATGTAAATCAATATGTTCTACCGCATAATTTTCTTTCGAATAATCTCCCGGCTTAAAATTCGCGAAAGGATTTTTATCCATCATTCCGGCCGCAACTGATTTATTGATTTCTTCTATTAAATCAGCTACAGAACCAATACATTTTTCTTCTGCTCCATCTTCCGTACGCCAGATTGGCAATGGAGTTCCCCAATAACGACTACGGCTGAGGTTCCAGTCCTGCAAATTCTCAAGCCATTTCCCAAAACGGCCTGTTCCTGTAGATTGAGGTTTCCAGTTGATCGTATTATTGAGTTCGATCATCCGTTCACGGCAAGCAGTAGTACGGATAAACCAACTATCCAATGGATAATAAAGGACAGGCTTATCTGTACGCCAGCAATGCGGATAATTATGTATATGTTTCTCGATTTTGAATACTTGATTTTGTTGTTTCAACATGACACAAATATCTATATCAAGAGTAGGATCATTTTCTGTCAGATTCGGATCGTATGCATTTTTAACAAAACGACCTGCAAATTCCCTATATAAATCAATATTGACATATGCTTTGACAAATTCATCATCTAAATCTTCAAGCTTGAAGAACTTTCCTGTCAGATCAACCATTGGACGGCGGTTTCCATCTTTATCCATCAACATCAACGGAGGAACCCCATTAATTTTAGCCACACGGTCGTCATCAGCACCAAAGGTAGGAGCAATATGTACAATTCCCGTTCCGTCTTCAGTAGTAACAAAATCTCCGGTAATCACACGGAAAGCCCCTTGTCCGGGATTTACCCACGGAATCAATTGTTCATATTCCATTCCCGCCAGATCGGAACCTTTATAAGATGCTACAATTTTGAACGGTGCCAGTTTATCACCTGATTTGTAATCCTCCAAATTCAATTCCAAGGCTTTTTCATTGAAATGTGTAAAAAGCAATTCTCGAGCCATAATGGCTGTCATTGGCTTAGACGTATATGGATTATATGACTGAACAGCAACATAATCAATGTTAGGTCCAACACAAAGTGCTGTATTCGAAGGAAGTGTCCAGGGAGTTGTTGTCCAGGCCAGAAAATAAGCATCTCCGAATTGAGACATTTCCGGTTTTGGATTTTTAATTTTAAATTGGGCAGTACAGGTTGTATCTTTTACATCCCTGTAACATCCAGGCTGATTCAACTCATGTGTGCTCAACCCTGTTCCTGCAGCAGGAGAATAGGGCTGAATAGTATATCCTTTATAAAGTAATCCTTTTTTATAAAGTTCTTTAAGTAACCACCAAAGTGTTTCAATATAACGGTTATCATAAGTGATATATGGATCATCCATATCCACCCAATATCCCATTTTACGTGTCAGATCTTCCCATTCTTTAGTATACTTCATCACGTCTTTCCTACAGGCAGCATTATATTCCGACACAGAAATGGTTTTCCCAATAGCTTCTTTGGTTATTCCCAATGCCTTTTCTACTCCTAATTCAACAGGAAGCCCATGAGTATCCCATCCGGCTTTGCGTTTCACCAGATATCCTTTCATTGTTTTATAACGGCAAAAAATATCCTTGATTGAACGTGCAATTACGTGATGAATACCTGGCATTCCGTTTGCAGAAGGAGGACCTTCATAAAAAACAAAGGAAGGAGCATTTTTCCGTATTTCAAGGCTCTTACGGAATATATTTTCTTTATCCCAACGGTTCAATATTTCTTTATTGACTTGTGATAAATCAAGGTTGTTATATTCAGCGAATTTTTTGGACATAATTATTAGCTTCCATGAAATAAGGCGCAAAGGTATTAAAAAAAATGAAGAATGAAAAGTGAAAAAATAAAAAGGAGAATGAAAGTAAATCCTTACTTTTCATCCTCCTTTCTTTATAAAAACAATCTTCGCTTAATGAAGCACTACCTTTTCCACTTTCCTCATTCCATTTGTAAGTTGGACAGATACGATATAAACTCCAGGTTGAAGATGTGTTTCTTTTATAAAAGTCTTCTGCCTGTACTGTGTTTCCGAAAAAACTTTCAATCCCTGAGATGTAACCACCCGTATGCTCTCAATATCCTCATTAGCTTCTACATGTAACCATTTTCCAACTGTATAAATACCGATATCCAGTTTTGTAACATGATCTATATTCGTTGAAGCAGCTTTACCCACCAACAGTTGAAAGCGATTCTCCAATGTTCCGGATTGATGTTGGAAAACGTACGCTTTATTTTGAAACAAATTATGTCTAATTTTCAACTCTTTATCTACTAAAACTAGTGAATCAACATACATATTTTCCAGGTTATCAAAACGAATCTCATACATTCCTTTGAGGGACGATTTAATACCAATCGGTATTGAATGTGATTCTCCTGAAGAAAAATACTGTACCGAATTTTTCAATGAACCATCCGATGTATAAACCTGAGGTACATCGGTATATGTCGGATCTAAATTGAATAACCGACGGACATTTTCACAGCCTTCACCTATTCCGGCAGCCAAAGTCATCCAACTATCTCCCTTTCCATTGGACACATGAGCATACATCACATTGTCATATTGTTTACCTACTTTTGCAGAACGAAGCTTTCCCATCGGCTGAGTAACAGACATTTGATCCGGGCTGAAAAGCAAATCTACGTCTCCGGAAGTTCCGGTAGTCTGAATAAAAAAGGCCTGCAAGGGTGCAATACATTTGTTCAACAATCCTGAACCACTCAAATAGGTATAATCTATCCAGGAATGATCAACATATAAACGGTACGAAGGAGAAATTTTAGTTTTATTCATCTGATAAAACTGATCGAAATCCAAAGTAGAAATGAACGGATTACCGATCATTACTTCCTTCCCTTTCGGTACAGTAATCTTGAATACAGGAAGTTCAGCACCATCATAGTTTACTGTAAACAATTCTTTATCAAAAATAAAACGATATGCTTCTCTTCCGCGCACAAAGTCATCATACACATCCCAGGCTATAAGTTGGTCGGCTCTTTTGTAATAATAATAGTAAAAACGACTTTTCCCTGAAATATACTGATGGATACGATGCAAATCGCTCACAGCCCGATTTTCAAAATAAGGGACTTCTACAATTCCTTTCAGTTGATTCAAATTAACCTGATACTGAGCATCTTCTCCGATACTTCCGGGTTCCACTTTAGCCGCCCAAACACTAATAGCATACAATTGTTCCGGACCAAGTTCCAGTGCATACGAATTATTAGGTGCTTCAAACTCTCCGGCAAAATCACCACCCACTGTATTTCGGATAAAACCATGCCTCCAGAAATCAGGTTTTCCTCCAAAAGAGAAATCACCTGCCACTATCTTTTTCAATGGAGCCGCCAATGCATACCATTGACCTCGTTTCATTGGAGTTGCAGAAAAACCAACATCACCATCTGTTCGATATTCCACTCCTTCATAATGTCCGAAATGATATTGCACAAATGCTTTCTCATAAACTAAATAATGTAGTTTCGCCACTTCAGATCCAAAATGGAAATAAATATTCCGGCAAACAGCAAAGGTATTGGTATTTAGGTCTGGATATATAACTGCATTCCCTGGAATATGAACATCACTACAGACAGAAGGAACGGTATTCAATTTTGCTCCGTCGGCTTTCTCCCAATTAACAGGATTATCCCAAACATCATCCACGCTGTTTCGGCTCCAATACATCACTCCAAAAGAAACATAGTATTTTTCACTTTCGTATGAAATACAACCACCAGAAGCTTTGGCTGATACAGTATATGCACCCGGGGTTGTCGCCACGTATGTATTTCCGTTCATACCTGAAATAACTATACCATTTTTGTACCAAGTAAAGGAAACAGCTTCTCCGTTATCAGTAGCAGTCAAAGTCGTATTATTTCCATCCACACTACAAATTCCTGTAATTACAGGCGGTTCAAGTGTATAAGAAACATCAATAATCGCCACATTACTGCTTAAATCACAATAACCGTTATTGATAGTCACACTATATGTACCAATATCTGCATAACTAGCACTTTCAATCATATAGGTAGGACCATTTGCTCCAGAGATTAATTTACCATCTTTATACCATTTATAGGACACAACTGGACCAACAGATCGCAAAGACAAAACAGCCGTTTTTCCGGCACAAATAACTCCCTGGCTAATTTCCCCAATAATGTAAAGAAACTGATCCAAACCGTAATACATAGTCAACTCCTGAGTAGTAATTGAGTTACAAAAATCTTGTACTTGTACTGTATACTTTCCAGGAGCCACATTATTAAAAATCTTTTCCGGTTGCCAGGCAGTATATGATGCATCTGGTGTTCCCAATGGTTTCATCCGGTAAGCATAAGGTGGACGGGAACCTGACAGATCTTCTACCATGATGGTAAAGACACCAGTAGGTTGATCTTCACAGGTAATCCCTCCAGAAAGCTGTACATTTACCGTCGGCGGCTGATAAGCAGCTAAAGAAATGATATCGGAAGAGGCAAACACACAATTTTCATCTACATGCGATACTCCGGTATAGTGATAGCCAAAAGGCCTCACTTTCACAATATAATTCCCGGCATCCAGACCTGTGAAAGAAACCGTTGAATGGGATCCTGCAATGGTAGCACTCCGGCTTACATAATTCTCAGTATAATCATCGCCTAGTTTATATAATAATACATAAGAATCTCCCGGGATTGGTACATCCGACATATTCAGAAACTCCGCTTTTGCAGTTAAATCGTATTTTCCGCAAATACTGCTGTTCTGACTGGTCACCGTTAACTGGTGAAAACTTTTGATGGGTTGTGTCCGGTTAATAGTATTAATCTCATACCGGCCGCACTCTTCATACGTAATTTTAATCTGATAACTACCGTATGGTAAATCTGTCCAAAGAAAACTCGGATAAGGTGGACCGGCATCATAGTCAATGGTTACCGGATCACGTGTTGCCGGACCGGAATAAATCGAAAACGTCACTTTTCCTCTGAACACCGGAAAATCTACAGGAGTCCATTCCGGAGTAGGTAGGGAATAAGTCAACAAAAAGGAATTAAAATTACAATTGTACTGATATCCGTTAGGATTTAAAGACGGAACCATTGCTATCAGCGACTGGGGTTTCGTTGGAGTACGGGTGGTAACTGTAAAATTTTCAGGAGATAACACTACCCCCAACCTATCCGTAACCTTTACCTTGTAAGTAGTCGACAAATCCAGATTTTTTGCCAGATAAGCATAACTTTCGCTCCAGACAAATGTTTTTGTTTCCGTTCCGATACCGGAAAGAGGAATGAACTCCAATGTAAAAGGATATTCCGCACAGACATAGTTAGGAATGCCGGGAATACTGTAATTAACTGTGGCAGCTGCCTTAGTGGGTAATTCACAAAAACCGATATATCCCATTACACCATTATAGTTGATTGAGAACGTTTTAACCGGATCGGGTATTGTAATCTGCAATGTTCTCACCTCTTTCGAACAAGGATGCTCCACCTCCAGATCGTATTGTAACCGGGAAAGATCAAAGTTATTAATATAAAAAAGGGAAGCTTTATGACACGTCCCCCAATCAGTATAAATTCCCGTTCCGGATGGATACCTAACCCGATAACGGATGGCTCTGGAATATTGATCGGGAATCGTATTGGAGCCATTGATCAATATTTTACTGCATTCTAAATAAAGCGTTATCTTAGAACATCCGTCATTTCCCTGAGGCATAGGATTGGAAATAAGAGCTAAACTCGTAAAAGGGACACCGGATAAAGGTGATCCCGAAGATATCACCGACACTGTTGATGGGGTAGAGCGGGTTTCAAAACATTGATCGGTGACTGAAACCTGATAATTTCCACTCTTCAAACCAGAAAAAATAAAACTTGCAATGGAAGATGTTTGTTGCGTTTGTTGTTCAGAAGTTACCGTATTAACAATTTTAATATTGTAAGGAGCTCTCCCTCCCGAATACGATATTTCCAGTTGTCCATTATCGGTACAAACATTGGAAAAGTCAGTCGATGAAACCACGTTATTAAGAACAAGTTCCGGATAAGATGATGTGATTGTCCTGACAGTTTTCACCGGATTTCCCCCAGTTGTTTCATCATATACAGCAATTGTATAAGACCCTGCTGGGAGTCCGGTAAAAAGGTTAGATGATTGGTTCGGCTGTGTAACAGTTGAGGGAGCAATCAATTGATAAGAAACTGCTCCGCTTGTATTACTTACCAATACCTCCAATGTTCCATCGTGCTTACAAATAGCATTAGTTACGATTACATTATCAATAGTCGGAAGTGCTAAAACCAATAGTGGACTGTATACTAACAGGAAAAACAAAATATATTTATTCATACATAAAGAATTGAAAGTTGAAAATGAATTGAATATTAACTTTTCACTTAATACATAGATATTTCATTGGGTAAATATTTATGACGAAGATAAATTATTGACTACTCTTTCTCTTCCGACAAAGGAACCAACTCCATAAACCATAAAAAATGGTTAGAATAACCAACAAGGCATAAGCATCAAAAATCGGAACAATTCCTCCAATTGGGCCACCTCCTGGGCCATAAAGAATAATCTCCGAGTCGAATGAATAATTATCACCGGACTCCGGATATTCTGATCTAATAGATGGAAACAAACTAAGATTTTCTACTGGAGGGAAAGCCAAAGTAGAAGGAGTTTTTGCGTAAGATTCTATAGAAGCATCCGATTTTGCATGTACTTCAGTACTTTGGCTTGGATTAATATTCAATCGAGTAAAAGCGGACTCCTGCCCAATTAAATTCGGAAAAAAAAGAAGTCCGCAAAGTACAAACAATCCTTTTCTTGCTTGTATGAGCAATTTATAAATAGGGTTAATGTTCATTGTCATAAGTATTGCATGTTAGTCAATCTAGGGTTTTCTCTCTGCTCCTATTTCATCATATTTTCTTGATATTATTGATGATAAAAATAGCTTTTGCTCTCTCCTATGGATTTATTATATTCCACAAGCAATAATACAATACAAAGTTAGAGAGTCTCTGATCTTCCGGAATTGCACATTTCCACTAAATGATTGCATATTTCCACCCAAATAAACTTCCGTGTAGGCCGCATCTGTTCTAGCACGTCATAGATCCATCTGCCCACTTACTACAAATAACAACACAAACCATATTAATCCTGGATTTCCTGCTTATCT
>JAVBMM010000198.1:0-5314 GCA_031552425.1 Bacteroidales bacterium
GGATGATTAATGAAAGCGATTAAATCTCGTCCTGTCATTGTACCAATTAGCTACTGTTGCATTAAAAATCATGTCTGAAATTTCAGTTGTAATCTGTTGTGACAAATCATATTGCACATCTGTCAACATCAAGTTAGCATCAAATTCCAAAAAAGAAGAAAATGACTGTTCAAAATCTTCTGCAGGTTTTACCCGGTTGGTATAACGACAACGAACAGTAATTGTCAATTTTGTTTTAGATGCATATCCATCTGATTGAACAGCTACAGGAGCGATATCAAATCCTGTAATTTCTCCTTCCAATTGAATATCTCCATTATTATCAACTAATTTCAAACGAGTTTGCTGAATATATCGGTTTCTTAACTTATCCATAAAGATAGATTCCAACTCTGGATAAATTAATGGAGCCCGATTCGGAAAATTACGAATAGTTATTGTTTTTATCTCGTCGTAGTTGATAGAAGCTCCGTTAAATTTATAAGAAATGGAACAATCTGTCAAAATCATTAATGGAAAAAGAAAAATCAATATTCTTTTCATATGCTCATAAGACCTAAGGATTTTATTCCAAGCCATATTCTTTAATTTTCCTATACAATGTACGTTCAGAGATTTTCAAATCTTGAGCAGCATTACGCCGTTTCCCATTATTGCGTTCCAATGACTTACGGATAACATCTTTTTCAACTTCTTCCAAAGACATAGTTTCTTCTTCATATTCTGTCGCATAAGGAAGATTTTCTTCTTCCGAAATAGGAGCCGAATGACTTGTAATTTCGTTCACGTCCAAAGGAGTATAATGTTTTACTTTAGCAACTTCTTCCGAAATATTTTCATGAACCAACTTCTTTAGATCGTTGATATCCTTTCGCATATCAAAAAGCACTTGATAAAGAATTTCTCTTTCGGTCCCAAAGTTTTTTGTGTCATTTTCATGACTTAACAACACCGGATATTTTTCCATATCCTGTTCGGAGAGATAAGTTTTTAAAACTTCCGAAGAAATTTCCCTATTTTGCTCTATTACAGAAAGCCGTTCAGTAATATTTTTTAGTTCGCGGATATTCCCAGGCCAACGGTAATCTACTAATACCTTCTTAGCATCATCTGTCAACTGAATGGGAGGCATACTGTATTTTTCCGCACAATCACTCGCAAACTTTCTAAATAAAAGAGGAATATCTTCTTTACGATCTCTCAACGGAGGAATCTGCAATGGAATAGTATTCAATCTATAATACAAATCTTCACGAAATTTTCCAATAGAAACCGCATGAGATAAATTTACATTAGTTGCTGCAACAATACGAACATTGGTTTTTAAAACTTTGGACGAACCCACTTTAATAAACTCCCCGTTTTCCAGAACCCTTAACAAACGGGCTTGCGTAGGAAGGGGTAACTCTCCCACCTCATCTAAAAAAATAGTTCCACCATCAACCACTTCAAAATATCCTTTTCTGTCTGAAAGTGCTCCTGTAAAAGATCCCTTTTCATGACCAAATAACTCGGAATCTATCGTTCCTTCAGGAATTGCACCGCAGTTTACAGCAATATATTGCCCATGTTTACGTAGACTATTTTGATGAATAATTTGAGGAAAACTTTCCTTTCCCACTCCACTTTCTCCAGAAATCAAAACTGTTAAATCCGTGGGTGCTATTAACAATGCTTTCTCTATATTCCGCTCCAAGGAAGGATTATTCCCTATAATTCCGAAACGTTGTTTGATTTGTTGAACATCCGATTTTACCATAAAAACATCTTTTACCAGCATACAAATATATGGAAAAAAAATAAACTGACAAAATGACATAGTAAAGTTATAAATCTAATAATCTATCTATATTTTTCTCTAGCTAATAAAGTGCTGTTTTTTACTAAGATTATACCTTTTAAGTTCTCCTTATGTTTTACCTTTGCCTACACCAAATCATAATTAACAAACATAAATAAACTATTAAAAAAACAAGAAATGAAAAAACTATGGACCTCAGATGAGGAGCTTTTCAAGATCGCAAAAAAAGAACTTTTCACAGCATTAGTGGGTGACATCCTTGACAAAATGGGATTGACTCACCAGTTTTTACCAGCTCAAATCAAACCATTGTCTCCAGACATGGTCACTATTGGACGAGCTATGCCTGTGTTAGAAGCTGATGTTTTTTGTGAAAAAGCTGAGTTTACTAATAATCCATTAATGAGAAAACCTTTCGGATTGATGTTTGAAGCGTTAGATAGCTTAAAACCTAATGAAGTATATATTTGTACGGGATCTTCTCCCAGATATGCGTTGTGGGGCGGATTAATGAGTACACGTGCTGAATATTTGAAAGCTGCAGGAGCAGTGGTAGACGGATATTCACGTGACACTAATGAAGTGTTGAAAATGGGTTTCCCTACTTTTTCTTTGGGAGGATATGCACAAGACCAAGGACAAAGAGGAAAAGTGATAGATTACGCTACTCCTATTGAATTTGGAGGAATACGTGTTTGTCCCGGAGATGTGGTTTATGGAGATAGAGATGGTGTGTTGATCGTTCCTGCCAATGCTGTAGAAGAGGCTTTTGTTGGAGCTATACAAAAAGCAAGAGATGAAAATACTGTAAAGAAAGCGCTTTTAGAAGGAATGAGTACCGTAGAAGCGTTTGAAAAGTATAAAATCATGTAATAACATATGGAAATATTCAGTTTAAAAGGAAAAATTGCATTAATTACCGGAGGAGGAACCGGTATCGGATTCGGAATTGCACAAAAATTCATTCAAGCAGGAGCTACGGTTATAATAACCGGACGCAGAGAAGATATTTTACGTCAAGCGGTAGAAAAACTGGGGTCTTCCGCTCGATACTACGTACATGATGCTTCTGTGTTACCTTCTATAGAACCTCTTTTTCTTCAAATAGAAAAGGAAATAGGAATTGTAAATATATTGATTAACAATGCCGGAAGGCATCTGAAAAAAGAAGCAATAGATACTACTGATACAGAATATGCAGAAGTATTAGCCTTGAACTTATCATCTGTCTTTGCTTTTTCAAGAGAATTTGCCAAAAGGCTCGTTCTACATGGGAAAAAAGGAGCTATATTGATGATTTCTTCTATGTCGGCATTGATGGCTCTCGACGGAGTAGTAGCTTATGCAACAAGCAAATCGGGATTAAATGGTATGCTTATGACTTTAATGGCTGAATTATCTCCGAAAGGAATAAGAGTTAACGCTGTTGCCCCAGGTTTCATAGAATCTGAAATGATGCTCGATATTATGGAACGTTTCCCAGAAAGAAAGAAAAAAGTATTGAGTCGCATTTTAATGGGAGGATGGGGAAAACCGGAAGACATTGGTAATGCGGCTTTATACCTATGCTCTGATGCCGCAGCTTATGTTACAGGAGTGACTCTTCCTGTTGATGGTGGAATGACTCATAGTTTTTAATTTTTACTTTAAGTCAACAAACAAATGATACATTTAGGATTTGGCCTATACCGGCACATGCTTACTAAAGATTATTACCGTTTTGCACGTCAATGCGGAGCTACCCATATTATAGTGCATGTAGTCGATTATTTTGGCAATAAACAAGATGGTTCCAACCAACCGATAGGAGATAAATTCGGCTGGGGAAAAGCAGTTAAAGACGACGAAATCTGGTCACTGGAATTTCTTTTGAAAATAAAGAAAGAAATGGAAGAGGAAGGATTGACTTTTTATGGAATTGAAAATTTCAATCCTTATGATTGGCACGATATACTATTGGATGGCCCGGAAAAAGAAGAACAAATGCTTCGCCTGCAACAAATCATCAAAAATATTGGAGAAGTTGGCATTCCGGTGATGGGATACAATTTTTCTTTGGCAGGAGTTTGCGGAAGAACCGAAGGCCCTTATGCACGGGGAGGCGCTGTTTCCGTAGGAATGGAAGGTCATGCAGCACAAGATCCTGTCCCAGAAGGAATGGTTTGGAACATGCAATATGGAGAAAAATTAGGTCCAGGGTTTCTTCCTCCTTGTACACATGAAGAATTATGGAACAGAGTAGCTTGGTTCTTGAATAAACTCTTACCTGTTGCAGAAAAATCCGGTGTAAGGTTGGCTGCTCACCCGGACGATCCTCCTGTTCCGATGCTACGTTCTACTCCGCGCTTGGTCTATCAACCCTCTATGTATGACAAACTAGCTGCAATAAACCCGTCAACCTCCAATTGTTTTGAATATTGCTTAGGGACAATCTCTGAAATGACCGAAGGAAATATTTACGAATATACAAAAAAGCATGCATCTGAAAATCGTTTAGCATACATTCATTTAAGAAATGTACGAGGAAAAGCTCCCGATTACAGAGAAACGTTTATAGATGAAGGTGATTTGGATGTAAAACGTATCATTTCAATTTTAAAAGAAGTTGATTATGAAGGTGTTATAATTCCAGATCATTGTCCTCAAATGCTTTGTGAAGCGCCTTGGCACGCCGGAATGGCTTTTGCTATGGGATATTTGAAGGCATTGATTTAATATTACAATTTTTTGATTGTTTTTTGCAAATACTTTGTTTTCAGGATGTCTATTTTTGTTATTTAAAACAGCATTTAAACGTGTCTGAATAAGTTAACCTATAAATAGTTTAAATTCCATGAAAACAAAGTATTTTTTATTGTTTTGTACTTTACTTTGTTGTGTTATACAAGTAAGCCACGCTGAAACTTCCGGTGACAACAGCTTGAAAAATTTAAAAATTTCAGCCATTGGTTACACGAACAATTACAACGGAAATAATACACCTGAAACGGTTCCAGGATTTACATCTTCCACACTCGATTATATTATAGAACTTCCTTTCACATACGATGGAGAAGTTCCCAAAGTAACTGCAGAAAAAAATCATGCAGAAGCATCGGTTTCGATACAAGATGCTACTTCTGTAACGAGCGTAGGGAATAAAGCCATAATTACAGTTGTTGCACAAAATGGAAATTCTCAAAAGTATACAGTTACTTTTCTAAAAACTAAAGATTACATTTGCGGATTTACTTTCAACTCTACCGTTTCTAATCCTAAAATATTCGAATCAAGTAGCATTTTCACCCGCACTCCCGATGAAAATCATGGATTATACTGGGGAGAATATGCTGCAAGAGCAACTTCCGAAGGACTTCCTTATATCCAAACACCCCATTTGATAAATGGTGCCGGAGTCCTTTCTTTTTGGATAAAAAGATGTTATATAAATTCTCAAGACACACAGCAATCATCTTTGAAAGTGCAGTATAAAACAAGTAATTCTGATTGGGAAACGATAGAAACTATACCCGC
>JAVBMM010000034.1:0-8794 GCA_031552425.1 Bacteroidales bacterium
GTTTCTACGATAAACATGGCATCATTCGGAATGAGATAGATTTGCCGGATAAAATTGTCGGGTTTCCAAAAGAGGTTATAAGCATGATATAATCCTGTCCCTAAGAGGATTAGCAATACAATGCTTAGGATTAGTTTCTTTTTCATATTTTTATTGATGTTTTGGCATCAAAAGTGGTTAATAAATAATTTTTTATGAATGAAATGATTGTCTATCAATAAAGATATAATGAAGCAACCTTGTTTGTTAACAGCAATATGTTCATTGTTACCTATGACTCCTTTTTGTAATAAAGTTCCTTGCACATTGTATAGAAAGTACGGAATATTATTTTCTATTCCTGAAAGATAAAATCCTCCGTTTTGTGTGTTTATTTTAATATCTTCAAAAGATATTTTATCTAGAGGAGTACCGGAATCGAAATGCTTACAAAGTTGATATACCTGCTCATTCAATTCTGTCATATAATTAGTCATATCTGTAAACTCCTGGCCATTCAAGTTCATCATTCCTTTATAATCATCCTGGAATTTGAAGTAGTGCCATCCGATGAATTGTTTGGAACGAAGAAGGTCAATACATGTATTTTGATAAAATTTTCCACGATTTGCATGGTTTTCTACATACCATCCGGCACCTTCTTGCTCTTCGGTAGATGATTGGATATTTTTGGTATAAAACTCAGTGACTAAACAAGGTTTTCCTGCCCAGGTAAGCCAATTCTGGGTGGTGATTTGGTCGTCTGGCCCCCAATTGTCGTAAAAATTGACAGAGACAACATCCATCCATTTCCCAGCTGCTTCAACTACTTGTTTGATTGATCTGGGACGTCCATGCAGACGACTTCCTAAAACGAGATGGTTAGGATCGTATTTTTTGATAGCTTTGGATACACACTCGTAATAGCGGTCAGCCAAAACGCCTGCAAACTCTCTTTTTATTTCTTCGGGGATGGTATTATAACTATTTATAACAGTGGAAACAGAGTGTCCTTTGCTTGTTATAAATGTTTTTGCGGCTTCGTATGAAGGATCTCCCGGAGATAAAGCGCTCAATAAGTTGTATAATTGATCTTGGTTGAATGGGATTTCGTTATCGGTGAAATACCCCAACATATATTTTTTCTTTCCTTTGTAAGGGGTACAAAATTTGTTGGCAACACTATCACAAAATGATTCGAATTTGGGATCTAACACAGTTACATAATCTCCGTTTTTTTGTACTTCTACGGGAGTGGAATAATATTTATGCCTATTGTTTTTATAATTCTGAAAAAGATTGATCCGCCGGGTGTATGAAAATAGTTTTTGTCCGTTTGCGGCATTACCGTTGTAAGTATCAGTTTGATCCTCATCGGCAAGGAAATTACCTATCCCGTTAAATCCTCTGGAACGCAGCAAATCATAATTATTTTGTACATCTGTGTTTGGTAGAGAGTTCATCCCAATATTGATACCTGCATATCCATTAGGATCAATCATCCACCAACGTCCATTGATTTGTTTGACATAAAAATATCCGGTGGCAGTGGTTTTTATCTGTTTATTTGTTCCATAAACAGTAAATTGTTCGCGAGGATTTGTTGCATATTGAAATCCCGGGACTAAAGAAAGTAATTCACAATCCTTATTTGACCAAGATCCTGCGTATGATGACTTGGCTTTTACAACAACAGATTGTGCATGGATAATTCCCGGTGTGACAATTACCAGGAAAAACATAATCTTTTTGAGGTTATTTATCATAGAATTCACAAATTTCATAGACTTGCAGATTGAGTTCTTTCATTAATTCGCCCATATCTTCATATAGTCGGTTGTCTGTAGTAATAATTCCTTTATTGGAATCTTTATTATCTTCAAAGCGAAAATAATGCCAACCTATGAATTGTTTGGATTTGAGTAGTTCCAGACAAGTATTTTGGTAAAAATATCCCCGTTCTTTATCTGTCTTTACATACCATCCTGCTCCACTTTGATCGTCATTGTAATAGTTGACATTTTTGGTATAAAATTCTCCTACTACACAAGGTTTTCCTGCGGCTTCTAACCAAGCTTTGGATGTGATTAAGTTGTCCGGTTCCCAAGTGTCATAGAAGTTAACAGAAACTACATCCATGAATTTTCCGGCAGCACGTACTACGCCTAAATTGCCTCTGGCTCTACCATGTAGACGACTTCCGAGAATTAAATGGTTAGGGTCATGTTTTCTAATAGCTTTATTAACAGCTTCATAATATTTTTCTGCCAATAAGGCAGCGTATTCATCTTTTATTTCTTTGGGAACAGACGAATATTTATTTTTGATAGTTTCTACACTGATTCCCTTTTTGGTGATAAAATCCACAGTTGCCT
Source organism: Bacteroidales bacterium (assembly GCA_031552425.1). Classification (GTDB taxonomy): domain Bacteria; phylum Bacteroidota; class Bacteroidia; order Bacteroidales; family Azobacteroidaceae; genus JAISFI01. The sequence goes on from JAVBMM010000034.1 coordinate 2,355, forward strand.
TATAAGAAGGGTCATCTTCAAAAAGGTCTGTAATATTATATTTTAATTGATCATCGTTAAACGGAATTTCATTATCGGTGAAGTATCCTAATAAATCTTTCTCATTGGTATAAGCCGTTATTTTGGAAGCTAATTCATCACAAAAACCTTCAAATTCAGGATCTAAGAGGATGACGTGTTTTTTGTAATGAGAAGCATCTTTAGGTAAAGAATGGTGTTTTTTACGTTCACTTCTGTAACCTTGGTAAAAGTTGAGGCGACGTGTATATGACATTTTTTTTGGATGTTCTTTGTTGTATTTAATTGTTTGTTCTTCTTTTTGAACAAAATTACCAATACCGTTGTAAAAAAGGGATTGTAATAAATCGTAGTTTCTACTGACATTTGAAGTAGGTAGACTATTTACAGCCATATTTACGCAAGCATATCCTTCAGGATCGATGATCCACCAACGTCCGTTGATTTGTTTGGTGTAAAAAAATCCGGTGGCTTTTGTTTTAATCTTTTTATAACTACCATAGGTTTGAGTCAAATCTTTTTCCGAATTTCCACTGGATTTGAATCCCGGAATCAAACTTACCAATTGGGCAGACTCTTTTGAAAAATCTTTCTTGAAAGAAGATTTTACCTCAATTTCTACCGATTGCGAAAAACAATTAATGACTCCAGCAAGTAAGGGAAGTAATAAAAGTAGCTTTTTCATTGTTTATTATTTTATTTTTTCTTTATGCTTTGCAAAAATATCAATTCTTTTCAGCATAACAATTTTTAGACTGATTTTAATTCCTACTTCTTAATTCGTTAACTCGTTCAATTCGTGTCTTATTTCTTGTTTTAGGAAGATATGTAGAATTAGAGTTAATTCATTTTTTTTAGATACACGAAAAAATTACTAATTTTGGCACTTCGTTTAATAAAATGTAAATAGGAAAGGCAATGAATATTTCTTATAATTGGTTGAAAGACTATGTGGAAACATCTCTTACCCCTCAAGAAGTGGCAGATGCGCTTACTTCGATTGGTCTGGAAACCGGATCTGTGGATGAAGTAGAAACCATTAAAGGAGGATTGGCCGGTTTGGTAGTAGGAAAAGTGTTGACATGCAACAATCATCCTGATTCAGACCATTTGCACGTGACTACGGTAGATGTAGGTGGGGAGGAACCTTTGCAAATTGTTTGCGGAGCACCTAATGTTGCGGCCGGGCAAAAAGTAATAGTCGCCCTTATCGGGACAAAACTTTATTCAGGGGAAGAATCTTTTACCATAAAGAAATCCAAAATCAGGGGAGTGGAATCCAATGGAATGATTTGCGCCGAAGATGAAATCGGAATCGGTACAAGCCATGACGGGATCATTGTTTTGCCTGAAAATGTTCCGCTCGGGACATTGGCTAAGGATTATTATAACATTAAAAGCGATTATGTTTTAGAGGTAGATATTACCCCAAATCGCATAGATGCGGCTTCTCATTTCGGAGTTGCGAGAGACTTTGCGGCATATCTTAAACAAAATGGCAAGAATGCGAAATTAACAAAACCATCCATAGATGCTTTTCAAATAAATCAACAAGACGGAGGTATTCCTGTTAGTGTAGAAAACACGGAAGCCTGTCCGCGATATTCTGCTCTAACCATTAGGGGAGTAAAAGTAAAGGAGAGTCCCGAATGGTTGCAAAACAGATTGAAGCTAATTGGATTGCGACCAATAAACAATGTGGTTGATGTTACCAATTACGTCCTTCATGAGTTAGGACAACCACTTCATGCTTTTGATTTATCAAAAATAAAAGGAGGAAAAGTTGTTGTAAAAACATTACCTGAAGGTACCGAATTCATCACTTTAGACGGAATAACAAGAAAATTGAATAGTCGTGATCTGATGATTTGTAATGCTGAAGAAGGAATGTGTATCGGAGGTATTTTTGGAGGATTAGATTCCGGTGTGACAGAAGAAACTACCGATATATTCCTTGAATCGGCTTATTTCCATCCTACCTGGATCCGTAAAACGGCTCGCCGGCATGGTTTAAGTACCGATGCTTCTTTTCGTTATGAAAGAGGTTGCGATCCCAATAATACCATTTATCTTTTGAAACGGACAGCTTTACTTATTCAGGAAGTCGCCGGAGGAAAAATTTGTGGGGAAATACAAGATGTTTATCCTAACTCTATAAAAAATAATCAAGTAGAACTTTCTTTTGAAAAAGTGAATGCTTTAATAGGGAAGGAAATCCCACAAGAAACAGTAAGAAGTATTTTGAATAATTTGGAAATAGAAATACTTTCTGAAAAGAACGGAACACTTCAATTAAGCATTCCGACATATCGAGTAGATGTATTACGTGATGTGGACGTAATAGAAGATATTCTTCGCATTTACGGATATAATAATGTGGAAATCGGAGATAATTTGAAGTCAAACATTTCTTATCAAACCGATACCGATAAAAGCTATGCTTTGCAAGAGTTGATCTCTGAACAGCTTACAGGTGCCGGATTTTCTGAAATAATGAACAATTCACTGACTTCTTCTGATTATTATGAAATGCAGACGGTATTTCCGGTGTCTCATTGTGTAAAATTAATGAATGCTTTGAGTAACGATCTTGGCGTAATGCGTCAGACTTTACTCTTTGGAGGCTTGGAAAGTATTGCATACAATAGGAACAGAAAAAATGTCGATTTGAAATTATACGAATTTGGAAATTGTTACTTCTTTGATGCAGATAAGAAAAAAGAGGAAGAAACATTGGCCGAATATGATGAAGAGTTTCATTTAGGTTTATGGCTTTCCGGAAATAAGATTTCCAATAGTTGGATACATTCGGAAGAAGATTCTTCCATTTATGACTTGAAAGCTTATGTGGAAAATGTACTTGCTCGTTTTGGAGTATCATCTAAACGTATAGTTTACTCTCAGTATTCGGATGAGTTGTTTTCTGCAGGGTTATCAATTCAAACCATGTCCGGGCGCAAGTTGGGAGTGTTGGGAATTGTTGACAAAAAAATAAATAAGAAATTTGATATAGATGTTCCTGTATATTTCGCCGAATTGAATTGGAAATTGATTTTGAAGGAAGTAAAAAAACATCAGGTTACATTCTCTGAAATATCAAAATTCCCAGCTGTAAGAAGAGACTTAGCCCTGTTAGTCGACAAATCGGTTTCTTTTGCAGAAATAGAAAAAATAGCAATCGATACAGATAAAAAACTGCTGAAAGAAGTCGCCCTGTTTGATGTTTATGAAGGTAAAAACCTACCGGAAGGAAAAAAATCTTATGCAGTGAGTTTTGTTTTACAGGATACAGAAAAGACTCTGAATGATAAGCAAATAGATGCAATCATGAAAAAAATACAAAGTAATCTGGAGCAAAAACTTGGAGCAGTTTTGAGGTAAGACTCGTGCTTGTAAGTAAAGAGGGTCGCTGTCGCTCTCTGTGAAGAGCTTGCAGCACAAGCTATGAACAGTGAACGGCGAACAACGTGAGCCTAACAGAAGGTATAGAAATTAGAACGAAGAGTAATTAGACTCTAACAATTTAAACTTATGGGAAGAGCATTTGAATATCGCAAGGCGACAAAGATGAAAAGATGGGGCAATATGGCCCGTGTGTTCACTAAATTAGGTAAACAAATTACTATTGCCGTTAAAGAGGGAGGTCCGGAGCCCGATACCAACCCTCGCCTAAGGGTGTTGATGCAACAGGCGAAAAAAGAAAATATGCCTAAAGAGAATGTGGAACGCGCCATTAAAAAAGCCACATCAAAAGATGAGAGTGATTATAAAGAAGTGGTGTATGAAGGATACGGACCGTTTGGTATTGCGATTGTAGTGGAAACGGCTACCGACAATCCTACCCGTACAGTGGCTAATGTCCGCAGCTATTTCAACAAACATGGAGGTTCTTTGGGGACTTCCGGAAGCTTGGAATTTCTTTTCGATCACAAATGTGTGTTCAAAATTGCTCCGAAAGATGGAGTTTCTTTAGAAGATTTGGAGCTGGAATTGATTGATTATGGAGTAGATGAAGTAGAAGAAGATGATGGAGAAATCTTATTATATGGAGAATTTCAATCATACTCTACTGTCCAAAAATATTTGGAAGAAAACGGATTTGAAATCCACAGTGCAGAATTTGAACGTATTCCTAACGACACAAAAGAATTGAACGAAGAACAAAAAGTGCAAATCGAAAAACTGCTCGATAAATTCGAAGAAGACGACGATGTGCAAAATGTTTTTCATAATATGCAATAAATTTATTTCATTATATGATAAAGCTACCTTGAAAGTAATGTTTTTGAGGTAGCTTTTTTGTTCGATATTGTTAGAGCTTGTTTTACAGTTAAAAAAATAATTTCTACATTTGCCCCCGATTATTAACTAAAACCAATAAAATTATGGCAATTAGCTATGTTATTGTTCCTAAGGCTAACCCTCAGGAAAAAGATGCTCAAAAAAAGTTTTACGCACTAGCCAAGGGCAGAAGTGAACTAACCTTTAAAAAATTAAGTAAAGAAATCGCGGAAGGTTCTACAACAGTAAGCGATACAGATGTATTGGCTGTACTTAATGATTTAACTAAAGTTTTGAGGAGACACTTGGAAAATGGAGAAATTGTCCGTTTTGGTGATTTTGGCGCTTTCCAAATCGGTATTAAAAGTGATGGTGCGGAAACTGAAGAAAAGTTTCATTCTTCAATGATTAAGAAACCCAAAGTAGTGTTTAGACCCGGTCAGGATTTGAAAGAAATGCTTCCAAATCTGAAGTATGAGAAAATCAAGTCAAAAGGTGCTGAGCTTTAAAAAAAAGATGCTACAGTAAAATTTAAAAGATGCTGAACTTTTACCCAAAAGCTCAGCATCTTTTTATTAAAAGAACTTGAACTTTTTATCTCAACCTACTGACCTTTCCAATAAATCAATTTTTTACTTTACTTTTAACTTTAAAAAATAAAACTTGATTCAATATAATTGTATATATTACGTTTCATTAAAAATTTAATGATTGTTTTCTATATGCCCCTCTTAAATAAAAACATGAGCATGATAAACAAAATCTTTTTAGGATTAACCTTTTTATTCTTTTCTATTACCTTATTTTCCCAAACAAAAGAAAAAACAATCAGAGGTTTAGTCCTTGATTCCCTCACAAATGAAACAATTCCCTATGCTACCATTAGAATCACGGAAGAACAACAACCCGAAAAACCGGTTAAAGCATTGGTTAGTAATGAATCAGGAAAATTCCAAACATCGGTGGCGAAAGAAGGTAATTATACCCTTACTGTACAGTATGTAGGAAAAAGGCAATCTGTAAAGCCATTCGTTATCACTCCGGAAACAACACAAATTGATTTAGGACAAATCTTGATGACTGATAACAGTGAACTGCAAGAAGTAGTAGTAACAGCATCTAAACCATTAGTTACGGTCGATTTGGATAAAATTTCGTACAGCATGGAAGATGATCCGGAAGCCCTCACGAGCAATGTGCTTGATATGCTGAAAAAAGTTCCGATGGTCACTGTTGATGCAGAAGATAAAATACAACTCAAAGGTTCGGGAAATTACAAAATATATTTGGATGGGAAACCTTCCGGCATGATTTCCAGCAATCCTTCCCAAGTATTGAAAAGTATGCCTGCCAATACTGTCAAACGAATTGAAATCATAACGGAACCGGGAGCCAAATATGATGCAGAAGGTGTCGGTGGAATTATTAACATCATAACCAACAAACAATCACTCGGCGGATATACTGCTTCTGTAAATGCTGGAGCCAATACCCTCGGCGGATTTTATGGTGGGGCATACCTTTCTGCTAAATACGGAAAATTAGGCTTTAGAGGAAACTATAATTATTATGATTACAAAGGCCCGGAATCCGGATCAAATTCCTATAGGGAAGATTTTTTTAATGACAATTATAAATACCTCGAACAAAACGGAACAAGTTCTAATAATTGGCACGGACAATATGGTACGGCTGAACTGAGCTATGAAATAGATACTTTCAACCTTGTAAATACGTCATTTGACATATACGGAGGAAAAGGATCCTCAGAGTCTGATTTATTCGTAATCATGAAAAATTCCGGGCAAAATCCTGTGTATTCATACGAGCAACAAGGTACGAGCAACACTAATTATAAAAGTCTGAATGTCAATGTGGATTATCAACGTACATTCAAAAAGAAAGATGAATTATTGACTGCATCTTATCGTTTCGACCATTCTCCAGACAATTCTGAAGCAAAGTCTTCAATCAATGAAACCTTCAATTTCAATCCGTTGAAACAACATATGTATAATGATGCTGCAACCAAAGAACATACCTTGCAAATCGATTATACTACTCCCATAGCAAAAATTCACACGATTGAAGGAGGCGTAAAATACATCATTCGCCTCAGCGAAAGTAACAGCGCACATGAT
>JAVBMM010000208.1:0-5583 GCA_031552425.1 Bacteroidales bacterium
GGTAGTAATAAAAGGTATTAATAATAAATGAATCTGTTTTTTTTCAGAAAAATTTTTTTATTTCAAGACAAAAACCTAACTTTGCACTCCGATTTCACAATGCGAAAAAAATAATACAAAAATAATATCACAATGAAAAAAGGACTTCATCCGGATAATTATCGCCCGGTCGTATTTAAAGACATGTCTAACGATGATACTTTTATCACCCGTTCTACTATTAACGCTAGAGAAACCATTGAACTTGATGGAGTTACTTATCCATTGGTAAAAGTGGAAATCTCTAATACTTCCCATCCATTTTATACAGGAAAACAAAAATTGGTGGATACTGCGGGTCGTGTGGATAAATTTATGAGCCGTTACGGAAACCGTATGGAAGCGAAGAAAAAATAATTCGTTTACGTACTTAATAAAAATATTTTAAAAAAGCAAAGACCTGATTCCGGCGAAGGAATATGGTTTTTGCTTTTTTTGTTTATTTAATGAACAGACGGAATTTTATAAGAGGAAGTGCTGCTTTTTCTGCTTTAGGATTGGTGAATCAAAACATGAAAGCAGAAGATCCGATGCCTTATGCATATAAACAAACAGTAAAAATCAAACCGGACAGGCTTCGTCCCGGAGACACTATCGGATTGATTGCTCCTGGTTTTTTATTATCTGAAAAGCAATTGGAAACGTCTGTCAATAATCTCCGTCAATTAGGTTTTCATCCTTTTTACACATCCAGAATTTCAGGAAAATATGGCTATTTCAGCGGGACAGATAAAGAACGTTCTGCTGACTTGAATGAAATGTTTGCTAATCCGGAAATTAAAGGAATTATTTCTGCCGGAGGAGGATATGGTTCTTCCCGTATCTTGGATATGATTGATTATGAATTAATCAAAAATAATCCGAAGGTTTTGATGGGTTTCAGTGATGTTACTGCATTACTCAATGCCGTTAATCAACAAACGGGAATGATTGTTTTTCATGGTCCTGTTGCCCGTACTATTCACAGGTCATATAATACACTTCAATTTAAAAATATTATTGTTGAACCGATCGATAATTATTTAATCGAAAGTAAGGATGATGATTTGAAGCAATCGGAAAAAGATCCGGTATATGATAGATATACTATCTTTCCGGGAAAAACTTCAGGTGCTCTTGCCGGAGGCAATTTAAGCCTTGTTTCTTCCTTATGCGGAACAAAGTATCAACTGGATTCGCGTGGAAAGATTCTTTTCCTGGAAGATATTGATGAAGAGCCATACCGGATTGACAGGATGTTAACCCAACTTATTTGCTCAGGAGTATTACAACATGCTGCCGGAGTCGTTTTTGGTATATTGAAAGGATGTAACAAGGCGGATATATACAAGTCTTGTTCTTTGAAACAGGTAATCATGGACAGGATACAACCTTTGCAAATTCCATCTGTGTATGGATTATCTTTTGGGCATAATATCAATAATTGTACTTTGCCGATTGGGGCAATAGTCGAATTAAATGCCGATAGAAAAATCTTGAAATTAAAAGAAAAAGCAGTTATTTGATATTTACGATTTGATATACTACGTATTTACTATAGCCTCTCCAGGGTAGAGCGCCCAAATATTCTTTATAGCGGAGTTCTACTTCTTTTCCGCCGGAAAGCATTAAGGTATCGGCAATAGATTTATCTGTTATGGAAAATTCAAATTCATAAGATTGAATAGTCGAATTTCCCATTCCTTTAGGATTTCCTCTAAAACCAGCTTGAATTAATTTTCCTTCGTATGTTTTGAATACATATCCTTTATGTACTACATAATTTAATGAACCTGCTTTTACTCCGGTACCCAACACAAAATAAAAACGGAAGTAAAAGAAGATAGAGAAGCCTATCAGCAAAATAATAATGAAATTACGTATCCATTTTTTGAATTTATTACTTTTAGGAGTATTCGTTGTTTCCATAAAAATTGTTTTGTGTTGTAATGATATTGTAAATGAAATTTTGAAAATAATCAGCAACGATTTGTTGCATTGTTATTAAATGTAAAACAAAGGTACTCTATTTTTGTTTCTAAATAATATTTATTTGTTTTTATTTTTCTGGTGAATTAATACCTTTGTGATTTGATGTTGAAAAAATGAAAAAGATACAATTATTCCTTATTTGTATATTATTTGGGTTTTGTAATGTTCAGTCTCAGATATACGAACCTGTAAAATGGCAGTTTGAAAAATATAGAGGAAGTGAATCAACGGAAGAGTTGAATCTTAAAGCGGTTATAGATGCCGGATGGTATATTTATGACATATACCTTACAGAAAAAGGGCCTATTCCTACATCATTTACTTTTGAAAAGGTGGAAGGTGCTGAATTGATAGGAAAAATAACTCCCAATAAGCAACCACTTTCCAAACGCTCAGAAATTTTCAATAATGCAGAACTGCGTTTTTATGAACACTTCGTTACTTTTAAGCAAATTGTAAAAGTGACAGATAGGAAAAAGTTTCTTGTTTCCGGATATGTTACTTATATGTCCTGTAACGATGAAATGTGTCTTCCTCCTACAGATGTGGAGTTTGAATTTAAATCAGCAGAAAATGAAGCAACTGAATCAGAAAATAAGGTGGAGCCTGTAGCATCCAAGTCACAACCGGTAACAGTTTCTCCAAATATGGATATTTTGACAATATATTCCGATTCTTCTTCTATGGGAGAAGTTATATCTGAGGAACCTATCTCTAAAACGGATTATTGGAAACCTGTTATTGAAGAATTAAAAAGTTTTGGGAATGAAAGTCCTTCATCAAGTCATTTGGGATGGTATGTTTTTATCGGAGGTTTTATCGGAGGATTATTAGCACTTCTTACTCCTTGTGTATGGCCGATGATCCCTATGACAGTCAGTTTCTTTATAAAAAAAGATCGAAGTCGAAAAAAATCAATAAAAGATGCTTTATTGTATGCATTCTCCATTATCGTAATATATCTCGGATTAGGTTTGGTTATTACCGGAATATTTGGAGCCAGCGCATTGAATCAATTATCAACGAATGCATTTTTTAATTTATTGTTTTTTGCATTACTTGTAGTTTTTGCCATCTCTTTCTTTGGTGTTTTTGAGATTAATCTTCCATCTTCGTGGACTACTAAATTGGATAAAAAAGCGGATTCTTCCACAGGATTACTTAGTATTTTTCTGATGGCATTTACATTGGTATTGGTTTCGTTTTCTTGTACCGGCCCTATTATAGGAACATTGTTGGTACAGGCTGCTTCTTATGGAGATGTGTCAGGACCTGCTTTAGGAATGTTCGGTTTTGCTTTGGCACTAGCCATTCCGTTTGCTTTGTTTGCTCTTTTCCCTTCGTTAATGCAAAACACACCTAAGTCTGGAGGATGGTTGAATGTTGTCAAAGTTGTATTAGGATTTTTAGAATTGGCTTTAGCATTGAAATTCTTGTCTGTTGCAGATTTAGCATATCATTGGGGAATATTGGACAGGGAAGTATTTTTAGTCCTTTGGATTATCATATTTACTTTACTAGGTATTTATTTATTAGGAAAAATACGTTTCCCTAACGATACGGAAACTAAACATCTTTCTGTTTTTCGTTTTTTCATGGCGATTATATCATTTTCGTTTGCCTTATATATGTTTCCAGGGCTTTTTGGAGCTCCGCTGAAAGCCATCAGCGCTTTTTCTCCTCCTCTTTATACACAGGATTTTAATTTGTATAAAGAAGAAGTTCTACCTAAATACACCGATTATGAAGATGGTATGGAATATGCAAAAAAGCAAGAAAAGCCGGTATTGCTCGATTTTACAGGATATGGTTGTGTAAACTGCCGGAATATGGAAGTTGCAGTTTGGACAGATCCTCGTGTAAAAGATATAATCGATCATGATTTTGTTTTGATCTCTCTTTATGTAGATGATAAAAAGTATCTTCCTGAAAAGATAGAAGTGCAGGAGTTTGGGAAAAAAAGAGTGTTGAAAACTGTAGGAGACAAATGGAGTTACTTGCAAAGGTATAAATTTGGAACCAACGCACAGCCTTTTTATGTATTGTTGGATAATAACGGAAATCCTATAGCTCCTTCATATACATACGATAAAAACATTGAGAAATATATTGATTTCCTGAAAAATGGATTGAAAAAATACAAAGATCAACTTCAATGAATACGAAAGAACAAAAAATGCAGGCTTTTGGCCGTTTGTTAGATGTGATGGATGAACTTCGGGAAAAATGTCCGTGGGATAAAAAACAAACCAATGAAAGTTTGAGAACAAATACGATAGAAGAAACGTTTGAATTGTGCGAAGCAATTATAAAAGATAATGTTCCGGAAATAAAAAAGGAACTTGGAGATGTGTTGTTACACATTGTTTTTTATGCTAAAATTGCAGAAGAAAAGGGGCAATTTGATATTAGAGATGTATGCGATACTCTTTGTGATAAATTAATTTTTCGTCATCCTCACGTGTTTGGCAGTGATCAAATTGATACAGCAAGTAAGGTTGAACAAAATTGGGAGCAAATCAAACTAAAAGAAAAAGGAGGAAATAAAACAGTGTTGGAAGGAGTTCCGGCCTCCTTGCCATCTATCCCTAAAGCACACCGGATTCAAGATAAGGCCAGGAATGTAGGATTTGATTGGTCGGAAAAAGAACATGTGTGGGATAAGGTAGAAGAAGAATTGTTAGAACTCAAACAGGAAATCAACAAATTAGATGCCGATAGAATGGAAGACGAATTTGGAGATTTGTTTTTTAGCTTAATCAATGCAGCAAGATTGTACCGGATTAATCCGGATAATGCGTTGGAAAGAACAAATCAAAAATTTATCCAACGGTTTAATTATATGGAACAAGAAGTTTTGAAACAAAACAAAAAAATTCAAGACATGACACTGGAAGAAATGGATGTGTTATGGGAAGAAGCTAAGAATAAATGGGAAAAATGAAATATTTTCGCTTGCTTATACCAATATTATTTTTTTTCTCCTCATTGAAGGCGCAAACACAAGCCGATGGACAGTTGTGGTTAGATGGAGAATTTAACTATACTTATAAGTTACGATATTTGTTTCAAAATGAAGTGAGTTTTAAATCCTTGATTTTTGGGGAAGACCGTTGGGTGTCTTTTGATATGTCACCTGCGTTTGAATATAATATCAATCCTTATGTAGATGTTGTTTCTGGAATTCCCATGTCTTACACATTACAAGAAGAATTTAATTCTTTTGAAGTGAGAGCAATGTTAGGAACCAGGGTGTACCTTACACCTTTTAGACGTCCCCAATTCCGGGTTTTACTCCGGTTTGAAAATCGTTGGAATTATGAAGATGAATATCATTCATGGGATGTGGGCAATCGTGTTCGTATACGTGGAGAACTCATTTATCCCATCAATAAAGATATTTACAATACTGATGATTTGTGGTATGGAATCACGGATGCAGAGGTGTTTTTGTCCACAAGTAGTGATGTTTCCGAACGTTTTGCCAATCGTACCCGTTTTCGCATAGGGGCAGGTTACCGTTTATCTTATAAGCTCAGATTTGAAGCTCTGTACGTTTGCCAACTTTCCAGA
>JAVBMM010000146.1:0-8372 GCA_031552425.1 Bacteroidales bacterium
AGTTCGGATTCGATTCGTCAACTATCTCATTTACATTAAAGTGATAAAAACGCATCAACCAATCAGCCTGATATAAACGATTTTCTCGAACTAAAGGAGGTGTGGACAAAACAGGCAAACGATTATCGTAGTTATTAACCGGAATAAAACCGGAGTAATATACCCTTTTCATTCCAGGACGTTGATACATAGCAGATGCCAAATGTAGTATTTGATTATCACTTTCAGGAGTGGCTCCAATCACCATTTGAGTACTTTGTCCCGCAGGAGCAAAACGTGGTGCATGACGAAATTTGCGCCTGTCTTCTTTATTCTCCAAGAAACCTTGTTGAATATAATGCATTGGTTTGTATACGCTTTGAAAATCTTTTTCCGGAGCAAGGATTTTCAAATTTTCTTCTGAAGGAATTTCTATATTTACACTTAAACGGTCGGCATACAAACCGGCCTCGGCAACCAATTCACGGCTTGCACCAGGAATACTTTTAAGATGTATATAACCGTTATAACGCTGTACTAATCGCAGGTCTTTTGCTACTCGTACAATTCGTTCCATAGTATAATCAGGATTACGGACAACTCCGGAACTTAAAAATAATCCTTCGATGTAGTTTCTTCGGTAAAATTCAATAGTGAGTTCCACTAATTCGGAAACAGAAAAAGTAGCCCGTGGAACATCATTGCTCCTTCTATTTACACAATAAGCACAATCGTAAATACAATGGTTGGTGAGCATAATTTTGAGTAATGACACACACCGTCCGTCTTCCGTAAAACTATGGCAGATTCCCCAACCCGCAGCAGAACCTAATGTTTTACTTGAGTTTTTACGAGAAGTGCCGCTTGATGCACATGAAACATCATATTTAGCGGCTTCTGCCAATGTTTTTAGTTTATCGAAAATTTGAGGATTCACAGCAACAAATGTACATGATATTTTTAGTTATTCCTATATGAAAGATTAAAACAATTTAGTAAAAAATATATGTATCTGAACCCTGATAAAATAAAAAACCGGATAAACGAAGAAACTTATTTGTTTCTGTTTATCCGGCCTTATTATTTAGAAGAACAGATTACATCATGCCACCCATTCCACCTCCCATAGGGGGCATTGCAGGAGCAGGATTATCTTCTTTCTTTTCTGCGATTACACATTCTGTTGTCAAGAACATTCCGGCAATAGATGCGGCATTTTCCAAAGCAACACGAGCCACTTTAGTCGGATCTATTACTCCGGCAGCATACAAGTTTTCATAAACATCTTTATGAGCATTGTAACCAAAATCAGCTTTACCCTCTTTCACTTTTTGTACAACTACAGCACCTTCTTTTCCTGCGTTTTCAACGATTTGACGCAAAGGTTCTTCGATCGCACGTTTAACGATTTCAATACCAGTTGTTTCATCTTCATTATCTCCTTCAAGATTTTCCAAAGCAGCAATAGCACGAATATAAGCGATACCTCCACCGGGAACAGTTCCTTCTTCAATAGCAGCACGAGTAGCGCTCAAAGCATCGTCTACACGGTCTTTCTTTTCTTTCATTTCTACTTCAGAAGCAGCTCCTACGTAAAGGACAGCAACTCCTCCGGCTAATTTAGCCAAACGTTCTTGCAATTTTTCACGATCATAATCCGAAGTTGTTTTTTCTATTTGAGCTTTGATTTGACCAACTCTTGCAGCGATAGCATCTTTTTGTCCGCCACCGTTTACAATTACTGTATTGTCTTTGTTTACAGTAATTTTTTCTGCAGATCCCAACATATCCATTGTTGCTGCTTCCAATTTTAATCCTTTTTCTTCGGAAATAACCACTCCGCCTGTCAAGACAGCAATGTCTTCCAACATTTCTTTACGACGGTCTCCGAATCCCGGAGCTTTTACTGCGCATATTTTTAAAGAACCACGTAAACGGTTTACTACCAATGTAGCCAATGCCTCAGAATCAATATCTTCTGCAATGATCAATAAAGGTCTTCCTGTTTGAACAGATTGTTCAAGGATAGGAAGCATATCTTTCAATACGGAAATTTTCTTGTCATAAATCAGAACAAGGGGGTTTTCCAAATTAGCTTCCATTTTTTCTGTATCAGTAACAAAATATGCAGAAATGTATCCGCGGTCGAATTGCATACCTTCTACAACATCTACATATGTTTCGGTTCCTTTAGCTTCTTCAACAGTGATAACTCCTTCTTTTTTCACTTTTTGCATAGCTTCTGCAATCAGTTTACCGATAGATTCGTCACCGTTAGAAGAAATTTTAGCTACATTTTCGATTTTTTTGAAGTCATTACCTACTTCTTTAGCTTGTTCTTTCAGACCTTTTACAACTGCAACAACAGCTTTGTCGATACCACGTTTCAAATCCATAGGATTAGCTCCCGCAGTTACGTTTTTCAAACCAACACCGATGATAGATTGAGCTAAAACTGTAGCAGTAGTAGTTCCATCACCAGCATCATCATTTGTTTTAGAAGCAACTTCTTTCACCAATTGAGCGCCCATATTTTGGAACGGATCGGCTAATTCAATTTCTTTTGCTACGGTTACTCCGTCTTTTGTAATATGTGGAGCTCCGAATTTTTTCTCAACAATAACATTACGACCCTTAGGACCAAGTGTTACTTTAACGGCGTTAGCCAATTCATCCACGCCTTTTTTCAACAGGTCGCGGGCATCCATGTTATATTTAATTTCTTTTGACATGATGTTTTATAATAATTAAGATTTAATAATCAAATTGTAGCTAAAATATCGCTTTGACGCATAATCAGGAGTTTTTCTCCATCAATCTCGATTTCAGTACCGGCATATTTGCCATACAACACTTTATCTCCGGCTTTAACGACCATTTGTTCGTCTTTTGTACCGTTACCTACAGCAACAACTTCGCCTTTCAGCGGTTTTTCTTTTGCCGAATCGGGAATGATAATACCTCCAACTGTTTTTTCCTCTGCTGCAGCGGGTCTTACAAGCACCCTGTCTGCCAATGGTTTGATACTACTCATAATTTTAATTTATTATAATATTGTTAGATTAAAATAATTTAGTTGTTTTTCGCTAAATGCAAATACGAAATCCATGCCAAAAAGAAAAAGTAATTATTTGAGGATTGACAACTGACAAAATTTCTTGCTTGTAAATTATTATATGACAAATTGCCAAAAGTATTTATTACTCTTTCTTCAGTAAATCGGGTAATTTTTGCGGGCTAACGGAAATTTGTTCTCCGGTTGCCATGTTTTTCAAAATAATCTTTCCTTCGTCTATCTCATTTTCTCCGGCAATGGCGACAAATGGTATTTGCTTGGCATTGGCATAAACCATTTGTTTATTCATTTTGGCGGCTTTTGGATAAATTTCCGTACTCACACCTTTTTTCCTTAATTCCTGTATAATGGGGAAAATATAATCTTCTTCTTTTTCTCCAAAATTCACAAATAAAACTTGTGTTCTTCCTTTTGAAGCTGTAGGATACAAATCCAATTGATTCAATACATCGAAAATCCGGTCTGCGCCAAAAGAAATTCCCACACCAGAAACATCCGGTAATCCAAAAATTCCTGTCAGATTATCATAACGTCCGCCTCCGGTGATGCTACCGATTTGCACATCTAAAGCTTTCACTTCAAAAATGGCTCCTGTATAATAATTTAATCCTCTGGCCAAAGTCAAGTCCAATTCCAATTCATTAGTAGTTTTCAGTTTTTCGGACTTATTGAAAATATATTCCAATTCTTCCACGCCTTTAAGTCCTATTGCTGAATTTGCTAATACGGTTTTTAGCGTAGATAATTTTTCCTTATTATTACCTTGAAGGAGAATAATCGGCTGAAGTTGTTCTATAGCTTGTTGAGAAATTCCTTTAGCAGCAAGTTCTGCATTGACATTTTCTAAACCGATTTTATCTAATTTATCAATAGCGACAGTTATATCTATAATTTTATCTGACTCTCCTATTACCTCTGCAATACCACTTAGAATTTTCCGGTTATTTATTTTAATACAAACACGAATACCAAATTTACAGAAGACTTCATCCATAATTTGTATTAATTCTACTTCATGAAGAAGGGAATCTGAACCTACTACATCAGCATCACATTGAAAAAATTCGCGATAACGTCCTTTTTGAGGACGATCTGCACGCCATACCGGCTGTATTTGATATCTTTTAAAAGGGAAAGTGATATCATTTCTATGCATCACTACATATCGGGCAAAAGGGACTGTTAAATCATACCGAAGCCCTTTTTCCGAAATCTGATTCGTCAATTTAGTAGAGTTGGATAAAACTTCATTGTCTTTGACCTTTGATAGAAAATCACCGGAATTTAATATTTTAAAAAGTAACTTATCTCCTTCTTCCCCATATTTTCCCATCAAAGTAGACAGGTTTTCCATGGCAGGAGTCTCTATTTGCTCAAAACCATACAGGTGATAAACTTCCTGTATGGTTTTGAAAATGTAGTTTCTTTTCGCCATTTCCTGAGGAGAGAAATCCCTGGTTCCTTGAGGAATAGTTGGTTTCTGCATATTAATCTCTTCTTCCTAAGAAAACCATAATATAATATATCAATGTTGCCAGGGAAGATAATGCGGCTACTACATATGTATATGCAGCAGAACGAAGAGCTCCCTGTGCCTTATCATGATTAAATGCGTTTGTAATACCAGCGTTACTCAACCATGCTAAAGCACGACGACTGGCATCTATTTCAACCGGTAAAGTAATAAAACTAAAAAGGGTAGTTAACGCAAATAAAACAATACCAGCTAACAATAATTGAGGAAAACTTTCTACCAAAAAGATTCCTGCCAATAATATCCAGGTTACCCATTTAGATGCAAAGCTGACAGCAGGTACTAATTTAGAACGTAGCTTCAACGGCGCATATGCTTTTTCATGCTGAACGGCGTGTCCACATTCATGAGCAGCGACGGCAGCTGCAGCTACACTATTAGTAGCATAAACAGTCTCACTCAAATTGACGGTTTTATTGGTAGGATTATAGTGATCTGTCAAAGAGCCTGGAGTAGAGATCACCTGTACATCATAAATACCATTGTCATGTAGCATTTTTTCAGCGACATCTTTTCCTGTCATTCCATTATCTAAAGGAATAGATGAATATTTTTTGAATTTACTTTTTAAATTCCAAGACACCAGCCAACTAACCAGAGCAATTCCGATGAATAGTACCCAATAATAAATATTTGTATCAAACGCTTGTTGTTCCATAATTTTGAATATTAATTGTTATTGAAGAAAAAGTCAAAAATCTTGCCAAATATTTTAATTATAATATAAGGAATGATCGGATATTTGCTTAATTCTTGGTTATTACCCTCTTACAATGGTCTGTTCTCTATCCGGTCCTACAGAAACAATTGCAATAGGAACCTGTAATTGTTTCTCCAAAAATGACAAATAGGCATTGAATTCTTTAGGAAATTCTTTTTCTGACTGCATTTTTGTCATATCGGTTTGCCATCCGGAAAGCTCTTCATAAACCGGTTCTACTTCAGAAGTGATATCATATGGAAAATCTCCGGTTAGCTTTCCATTTATTTTATATGCAGTACAGACTTTAATAATAGGAAACATATCCATTACATCACTTTTCATCATAATAAGTTTGGTTACTCCATTAATCATTATCGCATAACGGAGAGCCACTAAATCAACCCATCCGCAACGACGGGGGCGACCGGTTACCGAACCGAATTCCCGGCCTATTCTGCGCATTTCATCCCCTGTTTCATCAAACAATTCCGTTGGGAATGGTCCGCTTCCTACCCGGGTACAATAAGCTTTAAAAATACCGAATACTTCTCCTATATTTCTGGGAGCAACTCCTAAACCGGTACATGCACCGGCACAAACAGTGTTGGAGGAAGTTACATACGGATAAGATCCGAAATCTATGTCTAACATGGTACCTTGCGCTCCTTCAGCCAATACGCTTTTTCCGGATGCAATATGTTTATTTACCAAATGATCACTATCAACTAATTGAAAGCGTTTAAGACATTCTATACCGGTAAACCAAGCTGCTTCAAGCGGAGCTAAATCGTATTTGAAATTTAACTGAGCAAGAATAGCTTTATGACGGTTTACAGCTTCTTTGTATTTCTCTTCGAAATGATGAAATAAATCTCCTACCCGAACACCATTCCTGCTGATTTTGTCGGTATAAGCGGGTCCGATTCCTTTACCTGTAGTACCTATCTTCCCACTTCCTTTGGCATTTTCATACGCGGCATCTAACAAACGATGAGTCGGTAGAATTAAATGTGCTTTTTTAGAAATCAATAAACGTTCCGAAAGATTATGTCCGGACGCTTCCAATTCATCTATTTCTTTTTTGAAAAGCTCAGGGTCTAAAACTACTCCATTACCGATAACATTCATTTTTCCTCCTTGAAAAATGCCTGAAGGGATAGAGCGAAGTACGTATTTTTGCCCTTTAAATTCCAATGTATGTCCGGCATTCGGTCCTCCTTGAAAACGAGCTACCATATCATATTTAGGAGTAAGCACATCTACCACTTTACCTTTTCCTTCGTCCCCCCATTGCAAACCCAAGAGCACATCTACTTTCATGTTTTATGTTTTTTAGTTGTTATTTTTTACTTTTCTTTTTTGCCGTACATTTACTACAAACTCCATAAATGTAAAGTCCGTAATGTGACGGTGTAAACTTTTTTATTTTCTTACTTTGGATGATGTTTCTCAAATCGTTATCCTTATATTCTTGAATAACTCCACAATCCAAGCATATCAAATGATGATGATATTCATTATTATAAGCACGTTCGTAATGAGAAAGATTAGTGCCGAATTGATGTTTCAATACTAATTTACAATCCAATAATAATTGCATAGTATTGTATAATGTAGCTTTACTTACCCTGAAATTTTTTTCGTTCATGGACTCATATAAAGAATCCATATCAAAATGTTTTGCCTCTGAATATATATGATCCAATATGGCGTAACGTTCCGGAGTTTTTCGACATTTATTTATTGTGAGATATTCTGTAAACTGCTGTTTTACAATATCTTTTATTTTATCTTTATCCATCATGAATTTCAATAGACCAACAAAATTAGTTTTTTTCTCTCAAATAGAAAAGTTTTATCAGGTCTTCTTTATTATATGTTTGACAAAAAGAGATGAAATAATCTTCTTGTCCCTGGGTTTGTGAAATAAATTGTTGAATCGTATTGAAAGCCACATTTTTCAATAGAAAAGAATCTCCCAGGAGAGCTTCTATTGTGTATTGTAACAACAGTGACCGTTTTTCGTTATCCAACTTAACTCCCTGCATTACAAGACGCGTAAAAATGAGAAATGAACATATTTTAGCGTAAATGTCTCCTTCTGAAATATTACCGGAAGCAAAAACAATAGCATCCGGCATTTTGCAAAAAAGATTCGCAGATGCTTGTTCTGCCAATTCTAAATTATTGATACTTTTCAACCAATGTTCTGCCTGATGAAATTTTTCCGGAGGATAGATCATAGTTGCCAGTATTTTGAGTTCCCGGGCATTCTCTTGCCATAGATTTTCCGCCAATTTTTCATTAGGGAAATAAGAAACTGCTATTTGTCGTAATTGTGGAATCGAAACCCCGAAATTTAACTTATAATCTGTACCTTTATTCTTCATTGAAGAGGAAGTAACTCCATTCATGAAAAGGTACAATTTTCTTTTAATTTCAGAAACAGTTTCCTGCATGATTTAGTTTTTATTCGGCAAATTAGAATATTCTTTGGAATATCTTAACATCTGCTCAGCATATCCTTCTTCATAAGAAATTTTAACGTCAATAATATTTTTCTTCTCGTCTTTAACCAATTGATAAACTGGGTTTATAAATCCTTTATATGGAGCAATGTGTAATTTTTCGTAACGTTCTTTGACCTCAGCATGTAATTCCGGATCAACAGAAACAGCATAATTTTCAACCAAGTTTTTTGCGGCATTCCAATCTCCTTCTGATTTAACACGTTGAATTTCTGCCAATAACTCTCCGAATAATTCCCTGAGTTTTTCATAATCATTAATTACCACATATGTTTTTCCTTCTTTTTTTTGTAATTCTACTACTTTTCCGACAGATCCTTTTTCAAGTACCCAGCGAGCAATAAGGGCACGGTTACGCATATGTGATTCTTCAATTTGTTTTCCGGGTTCAATCCTGTATAACTGAGTTATCAATCCATTCATCATAAAACGATAATATTCTGCTTTATAAGCATCTTTCTCAGGTAATAACTTCAATTTAACCATTTGAGGATCAGCAATAAAATATAGTCCGAATAGGTCAGCACGGGTTTCTTCGATAGTCGCTCCATA
>JAVBMM010000151.1:0-2566 GCA_031552425.1 Bacteroidales bacterium
AAATACAGAAGGATAATGCAGGCAAGCGTTATTCCGATAGTTAAACCGTATTGTACCCATGTAATTTCCGGATTACGGGTAGGATAAGCATAAATGGAAACTCCTATCAGATACAATAAAAGTACCGCTGGGACTAAAATATTTCTTTTCATATGTAAATAATTTATTGTGCTTTTACTGGATTTTTATAGATACGGATAAATATGCCGTTTTTTTGAAACACTTTTTCTATCGGCCAAGGAGAAATCCTGTCGATATTTTCATCACTCCAATTAGCAATGTTACTATAAACAACATATTTATTATTAGTGAAATCTTGTTTGGAAAAAACCCTTTTGTCATTGTTCAACTCAATGTATTCGCCGCAAGATGATGCTGGAAAAAATGAGCTGATATCCTTATAATTGATTTTTTGATCATCAATATATTGAAGGGCATCTTTTCTTAGTTGATAATAAGGTAAATGCGCCAATGTATTATCCCATGGTTTAGATATTTTTTCCGGATATATCCACCAATGAGCACTCCAAAGCCCTACGATTAACAAAGAACAAAGAATCATTGCCTGTTTGGAATTGAGTAAGCGGAAAATCAATATTCCGGTAATCATGGCAAACAACATAAAATGAAAGATAAAATACCGGGGGCCTATTGAATTATTGATCAAAAGAGTGGTTAAAAGAAGAAAAGACAATGTGCCACCTAAAATGATCCATAAAGTGGCTGTTGAAGAAGAAAATAATTTCTTTCTTCCGTATTTGAAGAACAAAAATCCGAAAGCGAGCCAAATAAAACATTTTCCGTAATCAAGAAAGAACCTGGTGCTAGAAGCAATATTTTTGATAAAAAGTTTTGCATCTACCCAATGACGGCCTTCAGACCACTGTGTATTTTCTCTTATTAAACTGAGAGATTGATTCATATATATTCGATACAAATAAAAAGCTATGAAATAAAAGATTACAGGAATAAAAGGATATAGAGCTTGACGCAATACCCGGAAAGGATTTTTCCATTGATTATCTTTGAGTAATAAAATATAATGCGCCAATCCGATACCTGCGCACATCATCAGTCCCCGTTCTCGTATCATCGCAAGGAAAAAGAGGGAAAGAATAAAGGCTAATTTTTTATTGAGGAGCATGTACCGGATACTCATTACAGTCAGTAATAATAATAAAGTGTCGGTCATGATCAACAAAGATTGGGTAACCGCTCCAGGTTCCGAAATAACAAGGAGGAATATAAAGATAAATGCTTTCTTGTCACGAATGAAATACCTACATAAACAGTATAATTGATATATAAAGGCAATGGCAATGATGGAGAAAAGCAAATGACTACTTACCAGGTTTTTTCCAAAAATTTTCCATGTACATGCCAATAGGCTGCTTGTTAATAAATTGTCGTCGATAATATTAGGAGGAAAAGCAATAGAGGAAAAATTATTTTCAAACAGAAAATGTGTAGGAATGGATAAAGTGGCAATACTATCCCAGAAAAAATAAGTGTCTAACAAACAAAATTTTGCAATGATAAATAAACAAATAATTGTTAGGAGCAGAAAATGTTGCTTGGCCTGTTTGATTAGACTCATCATATTTTCAAATATGTTTTTTAAATTCTTCGAACAAAGATAGAAAACTCAACCGGATTTGTCTCTTTTTTTGATTACTTTTGCACATTCAAACAGGAAAAACTATCTACTAATTAATAAATTTTTGTGTAATGAAGAAAGTTGTTTTACTCCGTCATGGAGAAAGTGTTTGGAATAAGGAGAACCGTTTTACCGGATGGACAGATGTGGATTTATCGGAAGTAGGTGTAGAAGAAGCTAAAGTTGCCGGGAAATCTTTGAAAGAAAATGGTTTTATATTTGGTAAAGCTTATACTTCTTATTTGAAACGGGCAGTTAAAACCTTGAATCAGGTATTGGATGTAATGGACTTAGATTGGATTCCTGTAGAAAAATCCTGGAAGCTGAACGAAAAACATTATGGTATGTTGCAAGGTTTGAATAAAGCTGAAACAGCTGCTAAATATGGCGACGAACAAGTGTTGATTTGGAGAAGAAGCTATGATATTGCTCCTACGCCTTTAGAAATGAATGATCCGAGAAGTCCACGCCAAGATATTCGTTATAATGAATTGACTGATGCTCAAATTCCTTTGACAGAATCTTTGTTAGATACTGTAAACAGGATTGTTCCTTATTGGCAGAACAACATCCTTCCTGCTTTGAAAGAACATGATCAAATTATAGTCGCTGCCCACGGAAATAGCTTGCGTGGAATTATCAAACATTTGAAAAATATTTCTAATGATGATATTATTAAGTTGAATTTACCTACAGCAGTTCCTTATGTATTTGAATTTGATGATAATTGCAAATTAGTGAAAGATTATTTCTTAGGAGATCCTGATGAAATTGCCAAGAAGATGGCTGCAGTAGCTAATCAAGGAAAGAAGGCGTAAATTTTTAGAATAGAAGCTATATAAATAAAAAAAGCTGCCAATTGGCAGCTTTTTTTATTTATATAGCTTCTATTCTAAAAATTTACGCCTT
>JAVBMM010000156.1:0-7124 GCA_031552425.1 Bacteroidales bacterium
CAAGTAAAAAAATAATTTATATTTTTCATTCTTATTTCGTGTACTATTAAAATTTTCCTGAATCTGTTTCAAACGAATATAATACTTCGTCTAAAATAATCGGAATATCTTTAGCTGCAATCCCCGCTTCCAATAGTTCCGGAATGTCATCAGAGAATATTTTTATAAATTTTTCCTCGGAACCTTGTGGAGAAGAAATTGCAGATTTGTATAATTCTATGGCTTTTTGAGTGTTTTTTGTAGCTAATAAAGCATGTCCATAGTTGATGAGATCTGATATTTCAGGATTATTATCCATAATTTTTTCATAGTAACGGATAGATTGTTCGAATTTACCGGTCAAAAAGGAGCACCATGCAATCGGCCTCCAAGATTTTGATCCGTTGGTGTTGATGTATTCTACTTTAAAATAGATATTTAATGCCTCCTGATATTTTTTAAGTTCCAAATAACAATGCCCGATATTTAAAAGGACTGACAAATTGTCCGGATTTGTTGTTTCAACTTTTTGGTAATACGACAATGCTTTTTCCGGTTTTTTGGATAAACGGTAACATGCAGCAATCTTTTTTAATGTCCAAGAGTTGTGGGGATCAATAAGTTCTGATTTTAAATATGCATCCAAGGCTTCTTGTATATTTCCGGAAATTTGTTCACAATAGCCTATTTTTTGGTACAATACGGCATTTGTCTTTTCTGTTACAATCAGTTGCTTGAAAATATCTTTTGCTTCTGTCGATTGGTTTTTACTGAAATAATATTCTCCGATGGCTAGTAAATTATTTTTATCAGAAATGATTTTTCCGATACTTTCTGTTTTGTGAAAGGTCAACGGAGTGTTAAAAATATCTTCAAAATCCTTTTTTCGAGGATGCACCTTATAGAAGCGGTATAAATCGTGTATGTATTGATTAGCAATGGCTTCCTGTTGTTTAGCTTTAGGATTAAGATTATTTTCTTTTTCCATACCAATCATTTCCGCCATTTCGGAAGACATACGAGAAGTCATCATTTTCCGATAGGATTCGGGCATTTGCGAAATACTGAAACAAAGAGAATATTTGTCTGAGTTACAAATATATTTCACTTCAGATAAAATGGATCCGATTTCCTCGAAATTGATACTTGTGTCTTTTCTCAAAGATGTATGTGCAGGAGTAAAAGGAAGGAACCAATTGCTTATTTCGTTGAAAAAAGGAAATGTTTTTAGATTAGCAAAAGAAGAATGCATCACATCCGCACCCTCCATTTGTAATTCCGTTATTTTTTGTAATTTATCTGTCAACCCGCTTTCATCAAATAAATTCTGCCATTCCGGGTTTTTTCCATCTAAATCATCCGTTAATTCGGATAAATTAAGTTTTTCTCCTAATTTAGGACTTATTTTCATCATTTCAGGAATCACTTCTTCCGTGATTTGTTTGGTGATTTTTTCTGTCTCCTTTGATAAAATAAATTGCAGAATAATCATGTTGATATTTTGTACAAATGATGGATTTTCAGCTAAGTGATTTATTCTGTCTGCTATAGCAGGATAGAGGTATAAACGTTTATCGTACTGATACAATATAAGTAAAATTCCAATCAGAGCTCGTTGCCTGATTTCTTCGCTTTCATGTTCGTAAGCATCGAATAGCAATAGTAGTTTTTCAATTCGGAAAAATTCTTTTAAGCTGATAGTCAATGCAGAAATTACTAAACATTGTACTTGTACAGGAATTAATTTGTTGAATAATAATTCCTTTAAGATACCTGTTTCTTCTTCATTAAGTGTATCGCTTAGCCAGATTTTTTTGAATAATTGTGCCGATAAATCTTCAGATTGTTTTTCTAGGTCAAGATTTATATTGGAAGAATGGCTGTCTTCCAGTAAGTCATTCAAAGATATTTTGGTGAGAATATCTTCTATCGCATCACACAATTGTTTGTAATTAGGAAGATGTTTATATTCAAGGTTTTGCCGATTTTGAAAATAATGCCTGGAGCTATATTTTTCATTGAGAAGCAAAGAAACTTTATCATTTAATTCGTAAACTGATTGTAACAGATTGTTGTATATCTTGTTTCTTTCAGGATCTTCAACACCGTTGAGCATGTATTGAAGCATATATTTATAAGTGGTTTTTAATTGCTCTAATTGTTCTTTTAAATCCCATGCACCTAATATGTCAATGAGTGAAACAATGGCATCAAAAGCATTTTTTAATTCCTTTTTTACCAAAAAGGTCGCAATATTGTCAGTTTTTTGTCGGATTTCCTGGGGTGTCATCAGATATTTTTTTATAACATGGTTTACACAAATATTATACCGAAACTTATTCCTCACAATAATGTGGTAAGTATGCAGATTTTAAATCATAAAGATAGGTTTTGATAATAAAACAACGCTTTTGTGACTTGTGTTTATGTTTTTTTGATCTAAATTCGGCCAATATTTATTAAATAATTATCAACCATGAAAAATGCTATTGGTCTTATTCTTCTTGTTTGTTTGTATTTAGTTCCTTGTAAAGCTCAAAAAAGTGATTGGGAAAAGGTAGCTGATTTGACCCCTACGATGTTGTCTAGGGCTGCTGAATTTAAGAAAGCTGTAAAAACAGATGGTTCTTATAAAAGTGCTGTATATGTTTACGAGCATCGCTCAATAACATATTATTTAGATGCTCCTGAAAAATTGGCGGCCAGGCTTAAAACGGCTGGATTTACCGATGTTTTTTTAAGTTGTTACAAAGCGCTTCAGGGAGATGCTAATCTTTTGAAGTGGCAGAAGAGTTTTATTGCAAAAGCTCATCAGTATGGAATGCAAGTATATGCTTTGCGATTGAGTAGCCCTTCGTTATTTGTTGATGATGAAAAGATATATAGAGAATGTAAGTTAGTCCTTGATTATAATGCTTCTGTGAAAAAAGAAGAGCGCTTTGATGGAGTTTCTGCTGATTTGGAACCTCATACGATGAAGGAAAAATCTACCCAAAGGCCTGGTAAATTGAAGTTAATCTGGAGTAAACAAAATTTTGGAATGGGCAAGGATAACGATCTTTTGTTGAAACGTACAATAGAGGTGATGAAGATCGCCCAAAAAGAATTAGCTCCTCTGAAATTTAATGAAGCGATTAGTGCCTTTTTTCAGCCGAAAGTGAATGAAGGTTTGTTGAAATATGGCGGAACGGATGAGTTTTTACAATATTGTGATGAAGTGATTGCGATGACTTATAATTCTAAAATGACCCGTATATGGGAGATGGCAGAACCTCTCCTGATAGGAGCGAAAGATAAACCTCAGAGTGTAGGTATTTGTGTTAAAACCAGTTTGGGAACAACCGGAGATGATGATGCTCCTACCTCTTTGCAGCCACAAGGTTGGGATAGCATGATTGAAACAATTAATTTTTTAATGAAAAAAGGAGCCGAATATAAAACTTTTAAGGGAGTAGACGTGTTTGAATTTCAAGGGTTTGAGATCATGTGGAAAGGAGTATGATAAGTTAATGTTTAAAAACCAAAGAAATTTATGAATCCCAATTTGAGCTCACAAATCACGCTTGACAGGGTTTCTCAACGTTATTACAAACCGGTAGATGCTTTTGAAAGATCAGCCTTAACAAGGTATGAGAAGATTCCTACGGAAATATACGAATCGGTTAATCGGGCTTCTTTGGATATTGCCAGAGAAATTGCGGATGAGATAAAAAGAAAGCAGTCTGAGGGCAAGTTTTTTGTACTGGCTTTGCCTGGAGGACGTTCTCCTCAGACTGTTTATAAAGAGTTGGTGAAAATCCATAAAGAAGAAAAACTGAGTTTTAGAAATGTCACCATATTTAATATTTTTGAGTATTATCCTGTTGTAAATGAACAAAATTCTAATTTGCAATTTTTGAAAGATCAGCTGTTAAACTATACAGACATTGATTTTCAAAATGTTTTCTCTCCGGATGCTTCTATCGACAAAAAAGATATTTACGAATTTTGTCGTTTGTATGAACAACGGATACAGGATTTTGGCGGTATTGATTTTGTTCTGTTAGGAATAGGAAATCAAGGAAATATAGGATTTAATGAACCGGGTTCTAATATCAATTCTTCTACTCGTCTGATTTTATTGAATGGAGATTCCCGTAAGGAAACGGCTAAATCTTTTGCATCACAGGAAAGTGTTCCGGTGAGTGCTATTACCATGGGAGTATCTACCATTTTGAAAGCGAAAAAAATCGTATTGTTGGCTTGGGGAGAAGATAAAGCAAAAATTATCAAGCAGGCAATAGAAGAAAAGATATCAGATACTATTCCTGCTTCGTATTTACAAACTCATGAGAATGCTCGCGTAGTGATTGATATTTCAGCTGCATTTGAATTAGTGAGAATCTCAACTCCCTGGTTGGTAAATTCTTGCGATTGGGATGATAAAATGATTCGGCGGGCTATTGTTTGGCTATGCATGAAGACCCAAAAACCAATATTGAAGCTGACAAATAAAGATTACAGCGAAAATGGTTTGAACGAATTATTATTGTTATATCAATCAGCTTATATTCTCAATATTAAGATTTTCAATGATTTACAACATACCATTACTGGTTGGCCGGGAGGAAAACCGCACGCAGATGATTCTTTTCGCCCGGAGCGGGCAACTCCTTATCCTAAACGGGTAATTGTTTTCAGTCCTCATCCTGATGATGATGTAATTTCTATGGGTGGAACACTGAGGCGTTTAGTAGACCAGAAGCATGATGTACATGTTGCATACGAAGTTTCTGGAAATATTGCAGTGGGAGATGATGAAGCCGTTCGTTTTTTGGCTTTTTTAAATAGTATGACTCGTAAATTTGATCCGGAGAATAAACCTATCACTGATTTTTACAATCGATCGATTGAATTTTTATCGCAGAAGAAGAAAGAAGGAGATTCGGATACTTCTGATGTGTTGTTTCTTAAAGGAAGAATTCGTAGGGGAGAGGCTCGCATGGCTTGCCGTTATGTAGGAGTAGAGCCAGATCATATACATTTTTTGGATTTGCCTTTTTATGAGACGGGAAAAATTAAGAAGGGTAATTTGAGTATGGCAGATGTAGAAATTGTCATACAACTGTTACAAAAAATAAAACCTCATCAAATTTTTGTTGCCGGAGATTTGAGAGATCCTCATGGAACACATAAAGTTTGTTTAGATGCCGTATTAGCTGCCTTAGATGAACTGAAAAATGAAAAGTGGATGAAGGACTGCCGCATTTGGATGTATCGTGGAGCATGGCAAGAATGGGAGATAGATCATATAGAAATGGCAGTTCCTATCAGTCCTGAAGAGCTTCGTCAAAAAAGGAATGCAATATTAAAACATCAATCACAAATGGAAAGCGCTCCGTTTTTAGGAAATGATGAACGTTTGTTTTGGCAACGTGCGGAAGATCGTAATAAGGCTACTGCTGATTTATACAATAGTTTAGGATTGGCTTCATACGAAGCCATAGAAGCTTTTGTAGAATATAAATTTTAATGCCCCAAATCTTTCTGTTTAGGAGATTTGAGGCATTAAAGAGTTATAATCAGAAACTTAAAGTTTATTAAATTCGTCGATTCTTCGAATTCAAACTTCTCACTTCTTTTTATTTCAATTTAGCTATTTCGGATGCAGCTAATAAGAAAGCACCGGTTCCATATACTTCCCAAGTGTCTGCACTAAAGTTAGTTTGAGGATCTCCTCCAACCGGTTGTACCCAACCTACACAGCCATCTTCTTTTACACAATTAACCAGATCTATCCAGCATTTCTTCACACCTGGAAGGTATGTTTTTTTGTCTAACAAGCCATTGTTGATTCCCCAAGCTAATCCGTAACAAATAAATCCGGAGGCACTCACTTCTCCGTGGGGATTTAAATCAGGGTTCAATAAACTGGTCCTCCACATTCCATCAGCTGGTTGTAACGAAATAAGTCTTGCAGACATTTCTTTGAACATTGTTTCGTAGAAGGGACGATTTTTATAATCGGCAGGAAGTTCTTGTAATACTCTTGCCAAACCGGCCAATACCCATCCATTACCACGTCCCCAGAATATTTTCTTTCCGTTAGATTCGTATATATCAGCAGTATCATTTTTAATGACATACCTGATGTCACGAAAGAATAAATGTTCATTTTTGTCATATAACAAATCATAACATTCTTTGAAATTTCTGTCGTTGTATTCAAGATATTCCGGATTATTAAGAGTTACTCCGAATTTAGCAAGCGTAGGGGGTTCCATAAACAAGGCATCGCACCACCACCATTTTTGTACTCTCATTCCTTTAGGTTCATAAACCCAATCCATGAATTTTCTGAGAGTATCAATAGTCGGTTGGATCATTTCTTGTTTCTTTTCGATCCGGTATAAATCCATATAAGTTTGGCTGATAGCAACATCATTACATCTATCGAACCTATTTTGGTGGCAAGGGCTCCAGTTTACGCTATTACCCATTTCCAATAAGTCTTGATAAATTTCTTTTGATTGAGTGGTTTCCCATGCGGCAAAAACACCTGCGTAAAGAGCTCCATTGTGCCAATAACATGTATTGTGTTTAGGATTCTTTAATTGCCAATCGGTAACTTTTATCATCAAAGATTTAATGTATTCCGGTTTGAATTTTTCTGCATCTTTATTGGATGACATACATCCCAAAAATATGCAACTTAACAATAAATAAAAAAATGTTTTTTTCATGTTCTTAATCATTTTAGAAAGTTGATAATTATTTTAATAAGGTATTCTATCTATTTGTCGTATTCTTTCAAGGTGTCCCACATTGCCCAGAAGTTTGCAGGAGGAACATCTTCTTGTACATTATGAACAGGGGCAAAAACGAAACCTCCTCCGGGAGCCATGATGTCAATAATTTTTTTAACTTCGTCTCTTACTTGCTGTGGAGTTCCGTTGTTTAAAGTTGATTGTGTATCAACTCCGCCTCCCCAAAAAGTGATGTCTTTTCCGAAATCTTTTTTTAGTCCAGTTAATTCCATGTTTTTGGCTGTAAATTGTACTGGATTTAGAATATCTACTCCGGCATCAATTAAATCAGGAATAATGGGGCGAATAGAACCGCAACAATGTAAGAAAACTTTCAAATGGAGCAATCTTTTCTTTACA
>JAVBMM010000113.1:0-24328 GCA_031552425.1 Bacteroidales bacterium
CTTAAATGGAAGTAAAAGACATCTACATCCGCAATATGAAGTACGAGGATTTCAATGAAAATGAATACCTCGAAGCTTATGTGAACGAATTACGTGCCAATGGTGTAAATATTTTTGTTGGCAAAATCAATGATTTTATTAATTGGGGAAGATCTAATTCCGTATGGCCACTTACTTTTGCCACAAGTTGTTGCGGTATAGAGTTCATGTGTGTAGGGGCTGCAAGAACAGACTTCGCCCGCTTTGGATGGGAAGTTACCCGTAACAGTCCCCGTCAAGCAGATGTAATTTTCGTGTGTGGAACTATTGTCCATAAAATGGCTCCTGTACTCAAACGTTTGTACGACCAAATGGCTGAACCGAAATATGTAATGGCCGTAGGAAGTTGTGCTATTTCCGGAGGACCATTTAAAAATGCATACCATGTAGTAAAAGGGGTAGATGAAATTATTCCGGTAGATGTTTATGTTCCCGGATGCCCTCCCCGACCGGATGCCATGCTGTACGGAATGATGCAAATGGCAAGAAAAATTAAAGTACAAAACTTCTTCAAATTACCGGAAGAAGAACCTATAGTTTCAAAAGAAAAAGAACAACAAGCTAAAGAAATGGAGGTGTCTGATGGAACTAATTAAAGAAAGATTGGCAGCCTTTGATTTTGCTACATTAGAAGAAAAAGATACAACATTAACAGTTAGTGTTCCTAAAGAAAAACTACACGAAACAGCTCAATTATTACGTTTCAATCCTGGTATTTCTTTCGATTTCTTAATCGACCTTATAGGAATAGATTATGGTGATAATTTAGGAGTAAATTATTATCTTTCTTGTTCCCAGTTCCCATCTTATATTGTCGTACTGAAGACGTCTACAGAAGACAGAGAAAATCCCATGTTCGAATCTGTTACTGACTTATGGGATGTGGCAGGAATATATGAACGTGAAGTTTTCGACTACTTCGGAATTCGTTTCATCAATCACCCTGATATGAGGCATCTATTCTTGCGGACAGACTGGAATGGTTATCCGCTGAGAAAAGACTATGATGCCAGCCCCGAAAAAAATCCGGTTCCTCTTGAAAATGATTCCATAGAAAAAATGGAAGATATGATGACCATCAACATGGAAATGGGCAAACCGGTGGAAATACATAAACCTTTATTCGGAAAAGAAGAATATGTAATCAACTTTGGTCCTCAGCACCCTTCAATGCACGGAGTACTTCATTTACGGGTTGCTTTAGATGGTGAAGAGGTTGTAAAAATCGATCCGAATTTTGGTTACATTCATCGTGGAATAGAAAAAATGTGTGAAAATTACACATATCCTCAGATCCTACACCTTACAGACAGATTGGATTATCTCTCCGGAACTATCAACCGTCATGCTTTCGCCCTTTGTTGTGAGAAAGCGTTGGAGTTAGAAGTGCCTGAACGTGCTCATTATATCCGTACTATTTTTGATGAATTAACTCGTATTGCATCTCACTTATTAGGTTGGGGATGTATGGCTATGGATATGGGTTCCATTACCGCATTTGTTTATGGTATGCGTGACCGCGAAAAAATCATGGATATCTTCGAAGAAACTACAGGAGGCCGATTAATGGCCAATTACAACGTTATCGGAGGAGTTATGAAAGATATTCACCCTGATTTTCAAAAACGAGTAAAAGAATTTATTCCATACATGCGCAAAATGCTAAAAGAACATCATCTGCTTTTCACTGGAAACCCGATAGCTAAAGACAGAATGATGAACGTAGGCAAACTATCTAAAGAAAAAGCTATTTCTTTAGGTGTCACAGGTCCTAGCGGAAGAGCATCAGGATGGAGTAATGATATCCGTAAAATTGAACCTTATGGGGCATATCGCCACGTAGATTTCAAAGAAATGATCAGACAAGACGGAGAAACATTCGACAGATATATCATTCGTCTTGATGAAATAGAAGAATCACTGAAAATCATAGAACAACTGATAGATAATATTCCTGATGGAACTTATGCAGCTAAAACAAAAGCTATTATAAGATTACCGGAAGGAGAATTTTTCCAACGGGTGGAAAATGCACGCGGAGAATTTGATGTATATATCAACAGTAAAGGAGAAAAAACTCCTTACAGGGTAAAATTCCGTTCACCAAGTATGACCCTTGCAGGTTCTTTGAACGACATTGCTTCAGGCTATAAGGTTGCCGATTTAATCATGATCGGAGCTTCTTTGGATTATGTGATTCCATGTATTGACAGATAATTTCATATAGTATGTTCGATTTTGGTATAATAACATCTTGGATAGACAATTTTCTCCGGCAGTACATGAGTAACGGTTGGGTTTTGTTTATAGAATTCCTATTGGTAGGAATAGCAATTCTGGCTGCTTATGCCGTTCTTGCCTTATTCCTTATTTATCTGGAACGTAAAGTTTGCGCTTTTTTTCAATGTCGTCTTGGGCCAACCCGTGTAGGTCCCATCGGAATGTTGCAAAGTGTGGCTGATATGATTAAAATCTTATTAAAAGAATTAATTCATATCAAACAAGCTGACCAACTATTATTCCGTGTAGCGGCATTTTTAGTAATTGTTGCCTCCGTATGTACTTTCGGAGCTCTTCCTTTTGCCAGAGGATTACATGCAATAGATTTTAACATAGGTGTTTTTTATTTATTGGCAGTTTCATCCTTAGGTGTTGTCGGTATTTTATTGGCCGGATGGTCAAGTAACAACAAATATACTATGATCGGAGCTATGCGAAGTGGAGCGCAATTAATCAGTTATGAATTATCTTGTGGACTTTCATTGTTAGCAGTAGTAGTCCTTTCTGGAACTATGCAACTTTCTGAAATTGTTGCTCAGCAAGCAGATATGTGGTTTATCTTTAAAGGTCATATTCCTGCTGTTATTGCATTCCTTATATACGTAATCGCCGGACATGCGGAAACTAACCGTGGCCCTTTTGACCTTCCTGAAGCTGAATCAGAATTAACTGCCGGTTATCATACAGAGTATTCCGGTATTCAGTTCGGATTTTTTTACCTGGCAGAATATTTGAACATGTTTATCGTTGCAGCCATTGCAACAACAATGTTTTTGGGAGGATGGATGCCTCTGCATATACCGGGATGGGAAAATTTCAACGGTATAATGGATTTAATCCCATCGTTCATCTGGTTTTTTGGAAAAACTTTTTTCTGCGTCTTTTTCGCGTTATGGGTAAGATGGTCTTTTCCTCGTCTCCGTATTGACCAGCTTTTGAAATTCGAATGGAAAATATTGATGCCAATCAGTTTAATAAACATCATATTGATGGCTTTGTGTGTGATATAAGCCAAAGTAAAAATTAAAAGTCAATATCATTATGTCGATTGTCAATTACATAAAAAATATAGGAATCGGAATCTACCGTTTGTTGCAAGGGATGTATATCACCATGCTGAACATGATACGACCTAAAGTAACAGAACAATATCCGGAAAATAGGGGCAAAAAGGAATCATTCGAACGTTTTCGCGGTGAATTAACCATGCCGCACGATGAAAATAACCAACACAAGTGTACTGCATGTAAAATTTGTGAAACCAACTGTCCTAACGGCACTATACAGGTAATCGTTAAAACGGAAACAGACGAAGTTTCCGGAAAAGAAAAGAAAGTATTGGATAAATATATTTATGATATTGGATCTTGCATTTTTTGCGCATTGTGTACAGAAACTTGTCCTCAAGATGCCATTACATGGAAACCGGATTTTGAACATTCCACATTTACATCAGGAAAATTGGTAAAAAAATTAAATAACGAAGGATCAACTTTAAAATTAAAAGTAAAAAGTTTAGAATGAAAAATTAAGAAACAGGTGAACTTTGCGCCTCCTTAATTTTTAACTCTTAATTTCAAATATATGGAACCATCAACAATTATATTTTATATTTTGGCAGCCTGCACCATTTTTTTCTCAATTATGGCTGTTACTTCTACAAAAATATTACGTTCTGCAACTTACTTGCTCTTCGTATTGATTACAACAGCTGGATTCTATATATTGCTTAATTACCATTTCATTGCTGCTGTACAGATTTCCGTATATGCCGGAGGTATTGTCGTTTTATACGTATTCGCAATCCTATTAACTAGTGGTAAAGGAGATCATATAGAACAAGGTGACAAAAAGAAAAGGATCTTTGGAGTAGGAGTTGTTATTCTCGGTTTAGGAACTTTAGCATACGTTATTAATAGCTATCTATATAAAAATACAATGCTTGGGACAGCCAACGAAGAAATTAACATGAAAGTCATCGGAAAAGCTTTGATGGGAGGAGAAAAATATCAATATATACTCCCCTTCGAAGTATTAAGTATCCTTTTATTGGCTTGTATTATCGGAGGTATTTTAATTGCACGTAAAAGATAAAAGATTCATTATGAATATACCCATAGAATATTATCTGATCGTAACCGGAATTATGTTTTTTGCCGGTGTTTACGGATTCATTGTCAGAAAAAACATGCTGGCCATGTTAATCTCGTTAGAATTAATGCTTAATGCTGTAGTAGTTAATTTTTGCGTATTCAACCGGTATTTATTTCCACAAATGGAAGGAATGTTCTTTTCTCTTTTTGCTATTGCTATTGCTGCCGCAGAAACTGCTATCGCTATTGCGATTATCATTAATATTTATCGCAATATTAAAAATATTGATGTAAAAAATATGAATCAATTGAAAGACTAATGGAATATACAATCTTAATATTGACAACACCTATCCTGCTTTTTCTTCTCTTAGGATTAGCGGGAAATAAAATGAAGCCTCAAATAGCAGGAATTATCGGAACATTGGGTATGTTATTTGTTACCGGTCTTTCTTATTGTACAGCTTTACAATATTTTTTCGGATCCGGGAAAATAAATAACACATGGCAGACGATTATTCCATTTAATGTTGAATGGCTACGTTTTACCGATAAATTACATATAGATCTCGGTATTTTGTTAGATCCTATTTCTGTAATGATGTTAGTTGTTATCTCCACAGTTTCCTTAATGGTGCACACATATAGTTTAGGATATATGAAAGGAGAAAAAGGCTTTCAACGCTATTACGCTTTCCTTTCTCTTTTCAGTTTTTCTATGTTAGGATTGGTTGTTGCTACTAATATATTTCAAATGTATATCTTTTGGGAATTAGTAGGAGTATCTTCCTATTCTTTAATAGGATTTTATTACACTAAACCGTCAGCAGTAGCTGCATCAAAGAAAGCATTTATTGTAACCAGATTTGCAGATTTGGGATTCTTAATAGGTATTTTAATCCTTTCTTTTTACACAGGCACTTTTGATTTCGCAACTCTTACCTCCAACGAAGCTTCGTTAGTAGTCACATCCACTGCAGGGATGTCTTTCATGGGACTATCTATTGCATCTTGGGCAATGGCGTTAATCTTCATGGGTGGAGCCGGAAAATCAGCTATGTTTCCACTACATATCTGGTTACCTGATGCTATGGAAGGGCCTACTCCTGTATCAGCATTGATACATGCTGCTACGATGGTAGTAGCGGGAGTTTATTTAGTAGCCCGTTTATTCCCGGTATACTTTTTTGCTGCGCCCGATGTTTTGCATATGATTGGATATATAGGTGCTTTCACCGCTCTTTTTGCTGCAGTAATTGCTATTACACAAACGGATATCAAACGGGTACTAGCATTTTCAACCATTTCCCAAATTGCCTATATGATGGTCTCTTTAGGAGTTTCCGGATATGGAGATCATGATGGATTAGGTTATATGGCTTCTATGTTCCATTTATTCACACATGCATTTTTCAAAGCTTTGTTGTTCCTTGGAGCAGGCTCTGTAATTCATGCGGTTCATAGCAATGAAATGAAAGATATGGGTAATTTGAGAAAATACATGCCGATAACCAACATGACATTCTTAATTGCTTGTTTGGCTATTGCAGGGATTCCTCCGTTTGCAGGTTTCTTTAGTAAAGACGAAATATTAGCCGCCGCATATCACCATGACAAGATCATTTATTTTACACTTTGGATAGTGGCTGGATTAACTGCTTTTTATATGTTTCGTCTGTATTTCAATATTTTTTGGGGAAAACAAAAAGAATACGACAGTCATCATAAACCGCACGAATCTCCGTGTAGTATGACTTTTCCGTTGATATTCCTTGCATTTCTATCTGTAAGTACAGGTCTCATCAAATTTTCAAACTTTATCAGTAGTGATAATAAACCATTTGAAATGCATATAGATTGGACAATAGCAGGTTCCAGCATTTTTGTTGCAACTATTGGTATCATTGTCGCCATCATATTATATGCTAAAGGAAGTGAAAAACCTGCGCAAATGGCACGTACTCTTGGTAGTCTATACAAAGCAACTTACAACAAATTTTATATAGATGAAATCTGGATATTTATTACCAAAAGTGTAATATTTAAATGGATTTGTCTTCCGATTGCTTGGTTTGACAGACATGTTGTAGACGGATTTATGGATGGTCTTGCTTGGACTACACAGAAGGTATCTTCTGTTACCAGAGGCCTCCAATCCGGATATATACAAGCATACGCCTGGATATTTATTGTAGGAGTGATTTTTATAGCAATACTAACGTTAATTATAAAATAAACGAAGTTTTAGAAGATGAATATTTTATCGTCATTCGTTATCGTCCCCATTCTCATGATTTTGGCATTATTCCTGTCAAAAAACATGAAACAGATAAGGACAATCATGGTATCCGGAGCAAGTGTTTTATTAATCTTGTCTGTAGTTTTACTCTATATGTTCATACAGGAAAGAGCCATAACCCCGGAAGGAATGTTGTTTTCTACTGATATTGTCTGGTATAAAACACTAAACATTCATTATACAATTGGTGTGGATGGTGTTTCTGTAGCAATGTTGCTACTGACTTCTGTTATCGTATTTACCGGAGTCTTCTCATCTTGGAATATGGAAAAAGAATATTTCCTTTGGTACTGTCTATTATCCATTGGTGTTTACGGTTTTTTCATTTCCCTTGATTTGTTCACCATGTTCTTATTCTACGAAGTAGCCTTAATTCCTATGTACCTGCTTATTGGGGTTTGGGGAACCGGTAGAAAAGAATATTCAGCCATGAAACTAACCTTAATGTTAATGGGAGGTTCTGCATTTTTGTTGGTAGGAATCTTAGGTATTTATTTTACTTCTGGACATACCTCCATGAATTTGGTAGAAATTGCTGAAAAGCATATTCCGATGACACATCAGTATTGGATATTCCCTGCTGTTTTCCTTGGATTTGGTGTATTAGGAGCTCTCTTCCCATTTCATACATGGTCGCCTGACGGTCATGCTTCTGCTCCAACCGCTGTTTCTATGCTTCACGCAGGAGTATTGATGAAACTCGGAGGATACGGTTGTTTCCGAGTAGCTATGTTCTTAATGCCCGAAGCTGCTCATGAACTAGGATGGATATTCCTCATATTAACAGGTATCAGTGTTGTATATGGAGCTTTTAGTGCTGTAGTACAAACCGATTTAAAATACATCAATGCTTATTCTTCCGTGAGCCATTGCGGATTGGTGCTTTTTGCCCTTTTAATGATGAATCAAACGGCTATGACGGGCGCTATATTACAAATGGTTTCCCATGGATTGATGACAGCCTTGTTCTTTGCTTTAATCGGATTGATTTATGGAAGAACACATACACGTGACATTCGTGAAATGGGCGGATTAATGAAAATTATGCCTTTTGCTTCTGTATGTTATGTGATAGCGGGTCTTGCCTCATTAGGTTTACCCGGATTAAGCGGCTTTGTCGCTGAAATGACGATTTTTGTAGGTTCTTTCCAACATACAGACACGTTTCATAGAGTATTTACAATTGTTGCTACCTGCTCCATTGTGATTACAGCAGTATATATTTTAAGAACCGTAGGTAAAATTTTATACGGGCCTGTACAAGAAAAGGAACATCTTTCCTTGACTGATGCAACCT
Source organism: Bacteroidales bacterium (assembly GCA_031552425.1). Lineage (GTDB taxonomy): Bacteria > Bacteroidota > Bacteroidia > Bacteroidales > Azobacteroidaceae > JAISFI01. The sequence continues at coordinate 8,009 of JAVBMM010000113.1, forward strand.
GGTATGAAAAAATATCTGCTGTGGGTTTGATCATTTGTATTGTAATTATCGGTTGTTTCCCCGCAGGATTAACTAACATGGTAAGTGTAAGTTTGAAACCAATTATAGATAAATTAGCATTTGCATTATAAAACATAAAAACAATAAGCTTCTGAAAGTAATATTTCTATCTATTTATTGTAAATTTTACTTTTAGTTCTCAACTTAAAAAATATGGATTACAGTTATTTCCTATCAATGCAACAAGAAATAAGCCTGACAGTAATATTTCTCGTCTTGCTTTGCTTCGATATTTTCGGATCGGAAAAAAGTCATCGTTACATTCAACCCGTAGCATGTCTGCTTTTTTTCCTGCATACAATGTTCGGAATTATTTATCCTGTATATTATGGAGAAGCTTTCGGCGGAATGTTCATTAACACTCCTATTTCTATCTTGATGAAAAATGTATTGAATATAGGAACAATGATTGTACTCCTACAAACCAATAATTGGCTGAAGCAACCTGATACCATATTAAAAAGAGGAGAATTTTTTACATTAACTTTTTCCACTTTGCTTGGAATGTATTTCATGATTTCTGCAGGTAATATGCTCATGTTATATATAGGTGTAGAACTCGCTTCTTTGCCTTTGGCAGCCATGGTAGCATTAAATAAATATAAAAACGAATCAGCAGAGGCCGGAGCAAAATATATCATGTTAGCATCGTTAGCCTCTGCCGTAATGATGTTCGGGATTTCTTATATATATGGAAATGTAGGTACTCTTTATTTCAAAGATATGTCCTCTCTAATTACAGAAACCAGTCCGATGATGATTTTTGGTTTTGTACTATTTTTCAGTGGATTAGCCTTTAAATTATCATTAGTTCCCTTCCATCTTTGGACAGCAGATGTCTATGAAGGTGCTCCTACAAGTGTAACAGCTTATTTATCAGTCATTTCAAAAGGAGCTGCTGCATTTACACTTATATTTGTTCTCTACCAAGTGTTTGCATCCATTAAACCTATTTGGGAACCAATACTTTGGTGGACAAGTGTTATTACAATCACATTAGGAAATATTTTTGCTATCCGTCAAAAAAACATTAAGAGATTTTTTGCATTTTCTTCCATTTCCCAAGCCGGTTATATATTATTAGGGATATTGTCCGGTACTGCACAAGGAATGGCTTCAACCGTATACTTTGTCTTAGTTTACATTTTCTCCAACTTAGCTGCTTTTGCGGTTATTTCATCTATAGAAAATCAAACAGGGAAAGTCTCTATTCCGGAATACAATGGGTTATACAAAACCAATCCTAAGTTGAGTTTCATTATGATGTTGGCTGTATTTTCATTAGCAGGAATACCTCCTTTTGCAGGTTTTTTCAGTAAGTTCTTTATTTTTGCAGCAGCTGCTCAACAAGAACAATATTTGCTAGTATTCATTGCACTTTTAAATACTGTTATATCACTGTTTTATTATCTATTGATTGTTAAAGCCATGTTTATCAACAAGTCGGACAATCCCATCGAAACTATTCACACAGATGGATATAACAAATGTAGTATGATGATTTGTCTGATCGGAATCTTGGTCATCGGATTTATCAGTATCATTTATAATAGAATGGATACCCTAAGTTTTGGTTTATAAAAAATATTTCTTTATCACAAAAATATTTTAAACATCCTCATTTTGCGTATTTATGGGAGAAACTTCTCAATAAAAATGCAAAAACTCTTTTTATTCTCAAAAATTTATCCCATTTTTGCAGTCACTAAAAAATCTCTTCTATGATTTTTTTAGTGTACTGGATTAATGTATAAACAAATCAATTTATTTTAATATTAAAAACAAATTTTATCTATCCTATGGAAACAAAAACAAAAAAGAAAAATGAAGTTAAGGGCAAATCTCGCGGTGTATCTGCAGGTCTTATCATTTTAATTTGTGGAGTTATTGCATTTTGTGTATGGAAATTCATCTTCGGAGATCCTTCCCGTTTTATGGATAATGATCCAAACAACCATCCTAACCCGGGAGATTACTTAGCCACTATTTATAAAGGAGGTCCGGTTGTAGTAATCGTTATCGCTTTATTACTTACAGTACTTACATTAAGTATTGAACGTTTTTTCGCTATTACTAAAGCTAAAGGAACCGGTAATTTGATTGATTTCGTAGCAAACGTTAAACATAAATTAGAAGCTGGTGACATTAAAGCTGCTGAAACATTGTGTAACAAACAAAAGGGTTCTGTTGCTGCTGTTGTAACTGCCGGTTTGACAAAATATGAACAAATGGAGTCTACCACAGAAGATATCGCCAAAGAGCAAAAATTATTAGCAATCCAAAAAGAAATAGAAGAAGCTACTGCTTTGGAACTTCCTACAATGGAACAAAATCTTCCTGTTGTAGCAACTATTTCTACTTTAGGTACATTATTCGGATTGTTGGGAACTGTAATCGGGATGATTCGTTCATTCTCCGCTTTGGCTCACGCAGGAGCACCTGACTCTGTAGCTTTGGCAACAGGTATCTCTGAAGCGCTTATCAATACTGCATTAGGTATTGCAACCGGAGCTTTAGCTATTATTTCTTATAGCTTCTTTACCGGTAAAATCGACAATATCACTTATGCTATTGACGAAATGGGATTTTCCATCGTTCAAACTTACGCTGCAAAACATAAATAATTAAGCATAAAAACATTCAACTATGCCAAAAGTAAAAGTAAAAAGGAAGAGTACATTCATCGACATGACTGCGATGAGTGACGTGACCGTGCTTTTGCTTACCTTTTTTATGCTTACATCAACCTTTATCAAGAAAGAACCGGTACAAGTGTCTACTCCCAGTTCCGTTTCTGAAATAAAGATCCCTGAAGTGAACATCCTGACTGTATTAATAGAGCCTGAAGGAAAAGTATTCATGGCAATGGACAGACAAGATGATAAGATGAGAGTATTAGATCTGGTAGGTAAAGAATATAAAAGAGGAGGACAACCGATAACCTTTAGTCAAGAAGAACTTTACAGGTTCTCCTTACTACCTTCTTTCGGTGTTCCTATCGAAAAAATGAGTGAATTCTTGGCCTTGTCTACTGAAAAACAAGACGAAGAAATACTAAAACTCGGAGGAATCCCGACAGACAGCATCAACAATCAATTCAAAGTTTGGGTAAGACATGCTCGTGATATCAATCCGAACTTACGTGTTGCGATTAAAGCTGACTCGTCCACTCCTTATTCGACAGTAAAAAATGTGATGAATTCCCTGCTAGAATTAAGTATCAACAGGTACAATTTGATCACAAGTTTAAAAGCAGGTGAAGCTGCAGAACATTAATTTTTAAATCATTGAAAAATTATGGCAGAAGTAAATACCGGCGGTAACGAAAAAGGAGGAAAAAATAAACAGAAAAAGATACAACTTCGTGTAGATTTTACACCTATGGTGGATATGAACATGTTGCTGATCACTTTCTTTATGTTTTGTACATCTTTGAGTAAGCCGCAAACTATGGAGATTAGCATGCCGAATAAGGATGCTACAATAGAAGATTTAACTCCAATTAGACCGGAAGTAGCAACGACTATCTTGCTGGCAGAAAACAATAAAGTGTATTATTATTTGGGAGAACCAAATTACGAAGATTATAATTCGTTGGTAGAAACCGATTATACATCCAATGGTTTGCGCAAGATGTTGCTCAATAGAAATGCAAATGTAATTGCTAAATTAAACGAATTAAAAGAGAAAAAGAAAAACAACCAAATTTCGGAAGAAGAATTTGAAAAACAATTAACAGAAATTAAAAAAGACAAGCAAGCACCTGTCGTTATGATTAAGCCGAAAGACGAATCTACTTACAAAAATATGGTTGATGCGCTCGATGAAATGTTGATATGCAATATAAGCAAGTATGCAGTGGTGGAATTTTCCAATGCAGATGATTTCTTGTTAAAGAACCTACTTACACAAGGTCATGCAGCTGTTGGAACTTCTGATAATTAATTCACATCATCAAATTTAAGATTATGGTAAAAGACATAAATTTAACATCAACCGAGTGGTGTGATATAATATTCGAAGGAAAAAATAAGAAGTATGGAGCATATTATCTCCGTAAAACTTCTTCCAAACGCCACTTAAAAGCATTAATGATTGTTGTTATCACAATAATTGTGGCTGTTCTTCTTATGGTTTTTGGAGCAAAGCTGAAAGAAGCTTTTTCCAAGAGTTCGGAAGATGAATCAATCACAGAAGCTGTGAAAATGACAGTAGTCGATTTGGAGACTCCTAAACCGGAACAACAAATCGTACAAGAGCCCACTCCTCCTCCTCCTGCACTGAAAGCTGCAATTAAATTTACAGCTCCGGTTATTGACAAGAATGCTCCTGAAGAAGAGGATATGAAAACCCAGGAAGAGGTCACTAAATCTGATGCTATTGTGTTCAGCAAGAACATAGAAGGAAGTGATGATCCGAATGCTGTAGACCCGAATACTTTGGATAAGGTAGTAGAAGTTACGGCAGAACAGGTAGTCCAAACACCTTTTACCGTAGCAGAAGTAATGCCCGGATATCCCGGAGGAGAAAAGGAATTAATGAAGTTCCTGAATGAAAATATAAAATATCCTGCAGTAGATCAGGAGAATGGAACTCAGGGGCTTGCTGTTCTTCGCTTCGTTGTCGGTGCAGACGGAAGCATTTCTGACATTAAGGTAATGCGTTCTATATCTCCTACATGTGATGCAGAAGCTATCCGGGTAGTGAAATTAATGAAAAAATGGATTCCGGGAAGACAAAATGGAAAACCGGTTCCCGTATTTTATCAATTACCCGTACGCTTTAGATTGGAAAATTAAAAGTGTTTGTGTAATAGTATGAATAATAAAGATCCAAAGGTAGACGGACAAAAATTATTTTCTTTGATATTCGAATCTGTAATGGCAGTTTTGTATGTATGTGTAGCATATTTACTTTTAACAACTCAACTAGCAGATCATTTAATTAAAGAATCTTTCCGTTTGCCTTTGGGTATTATTCTAGGCGTTTATGGAATTTTCAGGGTTTATCGCGCCTTCAAAAAACTAAAATCGAGACAAAATGAGACTTTTTAAGGTTTATATCATACTTATCATTCCATGCCTTTTTCTTGCTGCTTGCAAAGATAAGAAACCAAAATCTGAAAAATGGCAAGACACTATAACTTCCGGTTTGATCCCTATCGCTGTTGATGAATCTTTTGAAAGGATTACCCAAACAGAAATCGATGTTTTCGAAACAGTTTATCCCCGTGCCGGAATTATTCCTACTTATACTACTGAAACCGAAGCCTTGAGATTACTCTTTGAAGATAGTGTACGATTAGCTGTTGTTTCCAGAAGATTAACTGATGCTGAAAAGATTGCCTACAAAAACAAAAAAAGATTTCCCAAGGAATGGAAAATTGCAACAGATGCCATCGCTTTAATTACCAATAAATCTAATCCGGATTCAGTAATAAATGTACAAACGCTCAAAAAAATATTGACCGGAGAAATTACGGAATGGAAAGAAATTAATCCCAAAACATCTTTACAAGGAAAGATCAATGTAGTTTTCGACAATAAAAACTCTGCAACCGTTCGTTATGCAATGGATTCTATTTGTGGAGGACTTCCTTTATCAGCTAGTTTATATGCAGAAAAAAAGAATAAAGATGTTATTGACTATGTAGCTGCATCTCCCCATGCATTAGGTATTATTGGGGTTGATTGGGTAGGAAATTTTGCAGGAGACACAACTGCTACAGGTGTCGATTTCGATAAAAAGATAACGGTTATGGCAGTAAGTCAATTCGAGCATCCTAATATAGAAAACAGCAATAAACCTTATCAAGCATATATTGCTCTGAAAAGATACCCTTTAACCAGAGATGTTTATGTGATTTTAAATGATCCGAAAGGCGGATTATCTACAGGATTTACCTCCTTTTTATGTAGTCAAAGAGGGCAATATATCATTTTAAAATCCGGTTTGGTACCGGAAACTCAACCTGTACGGATTGTAGAGGTTACAAAATAATTAAAACTAACAAACTATCTATAAAATGAAAGTAAATATCAAAAAAATCTTAGGTATTGGAATATTTTCCTTATATATGACTTTTTCATGGGCTAGTCCTGCAGAAAAAGGTATTGAATTTAATCAAGTACGGATGTACGAATCTGCTAAAATATATTTATTACAAGCTATCAAATCCGGTTCTGTAGCCCCTGAAACATTTTATTATTTAGGAGATACCTACCTCATGTTGAATAAAGTTGATTCAGCCAGTTACTACTTCAAAAAAAGTTTAGAAGTAAACCCTGAATACACGCTTGCGATGGTAGGAGATGGGAAAAAAGCATTAAAAGAAAATAAACTTGCTTTGGCAAAAGAAATCTTCGCACAAGCAATCAAAAAAGATAAAAAAAATGCAGAAGTGTACACTGCTATTGCAGCTGCTTACATAGAATACGGTCACTATGAAGATGCTATCCCTATGTACGAAAAAGCAAGAGATGTGAAGAAAAATTATTCTGACTCTTTTGTTGTTGAAGGAGATATGTTTACAAAAAGAGGGAATGCTGGTGATGCCATTGCTAAATATGAACAAGCTATTTATTTCGATAGTAATAATAAACAAGCATATCTGAAAGAGGCTCGGGTATATAAAAATATCAATACTACAATGTCTTTAGAAATCTTAGACAAATTAACTGCCGTTGATGTTGACTATGTTCCGGCTTATATAGAGTATGCTGACATTTATTACACTTCTAACTTCAAAAAAGCTCTTGAGGCTTATGAAAAATTTATTCATATTCCTGGTATTCCGGTCAAAGAAGTGGAGAAATACGCCACAGTATTGTACTTTTCAAAAGAATATTTGAAATCTTTAGAGCAGGTTAAAATTGCATTGAAAGTTAATCCTAGTAATTTTGTCATGAAGCGTATTGAAATGTACAATAATTATGAGTTGGAAAATAATAGTATTGCATTGGCTTTAGGAGAAAAGTTCTTTGCTTCCAAAGGAGAAAAAAATGAATATATCGGACAAGACTATATAACTTATGGCAGGCTTTTACAAAGAAATAAACAAGATTTAGAAGCCATTCCGTATTTGGAAAAAGCATTAACATTAGATACTACTAATGTAGAACTATATAAAGAAATTTCTTCTGCATACGAAAAGACAGAGCAGTATTCCAAATCTATCGAATATTTCCAAAAATACATGACGACAGTTGGGACTCCCAAAACATCAGACTTCTATAATTTCGGAAGATCTTATTATCAAGCCGGGACTCAAATGGGAATTAAAGGTGACACAATCCTTCAAAAAGAATATTTAGGAAAAGCTGTAGAAATGTTTCATGAAGTCACCATTCAAAATGCGGATAGTTATTTAGGATTTCTTTGGGAAGCTAGGGCTTTGGCTTCTCTAGATCCTGAACTGAAACAAGGTTTAGCTAAACCTGCATATGAGCAGACTTTATCAAAACTATTGGCCTCCAATGAAAATGGGAAAAGGAGCAAGGACATTACAGAGTGTTATATGTATTTAGGTAACTATTATTACCTGAACAACGATAAAAAAGGTGCTCTTGAATATTTCAATAAAGCTTTAGAGTTGAATCCGGATAACGAAGCATTACGAAAAGCAATAAAAGAATTATAACATCAAATAGTGATCATCTAAAATTAGGAGTGATGAATCTTGTTAAACTAAACAAATTCTTCACTCTTAATTTTTTAATACTCTGTTGTAATCATGAAGGTTTGTATTGCGGAAAAGCCAAGTGTTGCTCGTGAAATTGCAAGCATTCTCGGCGCCAACCAAAAGAGAAACGGATATTTAGAAGGAAATGGTTACCAAGTTACTTGGACTTTCGGACATTTATGCACTCTTAAAGAGCCCCATGAATATTATCCACAATGGAAGAGGTGGTCTATTCTTGACTTACCGATGATCCCTCCACGTTTTGGTATAAAACTAATTGAAAACGAAGGTATTGCCAAACAGTTTAATATTATTGAAGAATTAATTTCTAAAGCAGAATCAGTCATTAATTGTGGTGATGCTGGACAAGAAGGAGAACTAATTCAACGTTGGGTGTTGCAAAAAGCAGGATGTAAAGTTCCTGTATATCGCTTGTGGATTTCTTCATTAACAGAAGAAGCTATACGAGAAGGTTTTCAGGATTTACAAGCACAAGATAAATTCAATCGCTTATACGAAGCCGGACTTTCCCGCGCTATTGGAGATTGGTTATTAGGCATGAATGCCACCCGGTTATATACCGTAAAATACGGACAAAACAAACAAGTACTTTCTATCGGACGTGTGCAAACCCCTACATTAGCATTAATAGTAAACCGCCATTTAGAAATTGAAAACTTCAAACCGGAAGCTTATTGGGAATTAAAAACAATATATAGGAATACTACTTTCTCCGTCACTAAGGGAAAATTTTCCACGCAAGAAGATGGTGAGCTTATTTTAAAACAAATACGCGATTCCGAATTTATTATTACGGATATTTCCACCAAAAAAGGGGATGAAGCCCCTCCCCGATTATTTGATTTGACATCTTTGCAAGTAGAATGCAACAAAAAATTTGCTTTTTCTGCAGAGGATACATTAAAAATCATTCAATCGTTATATGAAAAGAAAATTGTTACATATCCTCGCGTAGATACAACATTTCTGAGTGACGATATATATCCCAAAATACCGGTTATTTTAAGAGGAATGGCTGATTATACTAATCTTACGACTTCCTTATTACAAAACAAAATACCAAAGACAAAGAAAGTTTTCGACAATTCTAAAGTAACTGACCATCATGCTATCATTCCGACAGGTGTAAGACCTGTAAATTTAACATCTGATGAAAAAATGGTGTATCATTTGATTGCCCTGCGATTCATTGCAGCATTTTATCCTAATTGTAAATTTTCAACTACCACTGTACTTGGAAATACAGCTGAAATCGAATTCAAAACCACCGGAAAACAAATTCTTGAACCCGGATGGAGAATCATTTTTTCCAAAGATATAGATACCGAAACAGAAAAAAATCCTGAAGAAGAAAATATTCTACCTGATTTTATCCAAGGAGAAAAAGGGTCTCATGAGCCTTCATTAACAGAAAAATGGACACAACCTCCCAAATATTACACAGAAGCTACTTTATTAAGAGCAATGGAAACTGCAGGAAAACTTGTAGATAATGAGGAATTACGAGATGCCTTAAAAGAAAATGGAATCGGACGCCCTTCTACTCGTGCTTCCATTATAGAAACATTATTCAAAAGGAATTATATCCAAAAAGATAAAAAAAATCTACATGCAACTAAAACCGGAATAGAGTTGATACAGACAATTCAAAATGAATTGCTTAAATCAGCAGAATTAACCGGTTTATGGGAGAAAAAACTTAGAATGATCGAAAAAGGAAAATACGAAGCCAAAACATTTATTGAAGAGTTAAAGCAAATGCTACAAGATATTGTTGTGGAAGAAAAAAAGATAGTGAAGTAATTTCATTTTTCACCGTTCACTGTTAACAGCTTGCGAAGCAACTTAACAGCCCACAAAGTGTACCTAACAGGGAGCTTCGCGACCCTAACGTGAACGAAGTGAACATTTGGTTGGAATAGTGGAATAAGATGTTGGGAAACTGCAACAAAATGCCATTCCCGGTACTTATATTTGCAGACTCAATGATGTCATAAAGCTGTTCGCCGGTAAGGAAGCCGGAAGAAGTTAAATAAAAATACATAAACCGTTACTTTACGGTAATGTCACAGGTACATCAACTTGTGAGAAAAAAGGCTTGGAAACATTTTTCCGGGCTTTTTTTTGTATTATTTTATACGAAAAACATCCCTTTTTTAATAAAATATAGTAGGGCTGTAGAAACATTACAGTCCTACTGTAAGAGTATTACAGCCCTATTGCACGACATCTACAGTCCTACTATAAGAAAATCGCAAGTAAATACCATAAAAACGCATATTTGTTTTCTTCAATATTTTTTCGGCTAATTTTCCACACGGAAATTTGTTAAAAAAGCATAAAATATTTAACCAATTTTCTTTATACCTCTGTATAGAAATTCGTTTTTTTTATATAAGTTTGCAGGAATAAAATTAAATTTCGTAACCATGAAAGCATTTCTCACAATAAATTAAATGAATTTAATGTGAAGATGAAGTTTCTACATGAATTTCATCAAGGTATTGTAACTTCAAACAAATAAATTTCACAATTAATATTTATTACTAATCTAAACATTTTATCGTTATGAACCAACAAAATCAGAAAAACTACACATTACCTATCGTAATGATGTTTGCACTTTTTTTCATGATCTCCTTCGTAACAGGGTTATCAAACCCTATGGGAGTGATTGTAAAAAATCAATTCGGCGCTACCAATTTCATGTCTCAATTGGGAAATGCCGCTAATTTTATAGCTTATGCTTTCATGGGTATTCCCGCAGGATTATTATTAAAAAAACGTGGATACAAACAAACCGCTTTACTTGCGGTGATTGTTGGTTTTTGTGGTGTCGGCGTGCAATATCTTTCCGGAGTAACCGAAAGTTTTGAAGTATACCTCATAGGTGCATTCATTGCCGGATTCTCCATGTGTATGTTAAATGCAGTAGTAAATCCCATGCTAAACACTCTTGGAGGCGGTGGTAACAAAGGAAATCAGTTGATTCAATTCGGCGGTTCTACCAATTCTATTGGGGCTACTATTGTCCCTGTATTTGTAGGTTATTTGATGGGAAATAATGTAGCTGAAAGGACTATCGCAAAAGCAAATCCGGCGCTCTTTTTAGCTATGGGAATTTTTGCTTTGGTATTTATAGTGCTTTACTTCGTAAATATTCCTGAGCCTCACATGGAAAAGGATACAAAATCCGCAAAAAAAGACAAACACAGCCCGCTTTCATTTCTTCATTTTGTATTAGGAGCTATTGCTATTTTTATATATGTGGGTGTCGAGGTTGGTATTCCCAATTTTATTAATCAATTCATGACTACCATTAAAGAAAAAGGTGGTTTGGAATATGATGCTACTATTGCGGGTTCTGTTGTCGGAACATATTGGTTTTTGATGCTTATCGGACGTTTGGCAGGCGCTTCTCTCGGAGCTAAGTTTTCAAGTAAATCTATGTTAACCTTTGTATCTATCTTAGGATTAGCTTTTGTATTACTTGCTATCTTCTGTCCTATTTCATCCACAGTTAATATGCCTGTATTCCTTTCATCCCTGTCTTTTGGCATGGTAGAAGTCCCCATCAGCATCATGCTTTTCGTACTTTGCGGATTGTGTACTTCCGTTATGTGGGGAGGTATCTTCAATTTAGCAGTAGAAGGCTTAGGGAAATATGTAGCTATGGCTTCAGGAATTTTTATGGTAATGGTCTGTGGCGGAGGTATATTACCATTGGTACAAGGCTGGGTAGCTGACTTTGCTGGATTTATTCCTAGTTATTGGGTAGTTGTTGCCGGACTTGCCTATTTGTTGTATTATGCACTGATCGGCAGCAAAAATGTCAATAAAGATATTCCAGTAGAATAATTAGGATTTACTGGCACACAACTTTGTTAGGCTCTGTGAGCCTAACAAAGTTGCAAAGCAACCTAACAATGAACAACGTGAGTTTTTCAAACTCAAAATTACCTCTCAACATGGACACGACTAAAATTACAGAAAAATTTCATTCGTTATTCGGAGAAAAAGGTACGATGTACACTGCTCCCGGTCGAATAAACCTGATCGGTGAACATACTGATTATAATGGAGGATTTGTACTTCCGGGTGCGATTGATAAAGCCATGTATTGTGAAATCAAAGCCAATGGAAAAAATAAAGTTCAAGCCTTTGCTTTGGATTTAAACGAATCAAGTGAATTTGGTCTTGAAGAAACAGACAAGCCACAAGAACAATGGGCACATTACATTTTTGGCGTCTGCAGGGAAATGGCAAAGCGTGGGGCTAAAATACCGTCATTCGATATTGTTATTTCAGGAGATGTTCCTCTTGGAGCCGGCATGTCTTCTTCTGCAGCATTGGAAAGTTGTGTAGGTTTTGCATTGAACGATTTATTTAATCTTGGTTTTGATCGTTTCGAATTAGCTAAAATCGGACAATCTACTGAACATAATTATTGCGGTGTAAAATGCGGGATCATGGATCAATTTGCATCTTGTTTCGGTAAAGAAGGTTCTTTAATCCGCTTAGATTGTCGTTCATTAGAATATGAATATATTCCTTTTAATCCGCAAGGATACCGTTTAGTATTACTTAATACTTGTGTAACCCATGAATTAGCATCATCAGCATACAATAAACGCCGTGAATCTTGCGAAAGGGTAGTTGCCACAATTACAAAAAAACATCCTGAAGTAAAATTGCTTCGTGATGCTAATATGAATATGTTAGCTGAAGTAAAAAAGGAAGTATCTACAGAAGATTATATGCGTGCTGAATTTGTTATAGAAGAAATTAAACGTTTATCAGATGTTTGTGAAGCCCTGAAAATAAATGATTATGAAACCGTTGGAAAGAAAATGTATGAAACACATGATGGTTTAAGTAGATTATATGAAGTGAGTTGTGCTGAATTAGATTTTCTAAATGACATAGCTAAAGATTGTGGCGTTACAGGTTCTCGGGTCATGGGCGGTGGATTCGGCGGATGTACCATTAATCTTGTAAAGAATGAATTACATGATACTTTTATCAAAAAAGCTTCAGAAGCTTATGAAAAGAAATTCGAAATCCGTCCAAAAGTATATGATGTAATTATCAAAGACGGAGCAAGAAAAGCTTATTAGATCAGGGTCGTTTCACTCCCCGTGAAGTACTCGCTTTGCGAGTTGTTAGGCCACTTCGCAACTTTGAGGCTTGCTACGCAAGCTGTGAACGGTGAACAGGCTCACAAGTAAACTCTGTTTTTTTTCATTTTCAACTTTCAAATTTTGTAAAACACATTCAGATAAGAATATATAATCTGTAAAGTTTTTTTAGGACAAGACAAATGTCTGTTCACTGTTCACGGCGAGTAACGCGAGCACTTCACAGGAAGCGACAGCGACCCTAACGGCTCGCAGAGCCTCACGAATTTATTAAAACGGCATTTCTGAATTATTTTGTTTCAAAAATTCCACATTGGAAGGAGGTGGAATATATGCTTCCTGAGTATTCATTTTTGATTGAAACTCTTGGATTAACTGATCATCATCCAAATTCTGAAAACGTGCAAATTCATTTTTAAATGACAATAACACATCTCCTGTAGCGCCATTTCTATGTTTCGCTATGATGATCTCTGCTTTCCCGGTTAAATCGTTTCCTTTATCATCTTGAAATATCTTATAATATTCAGGACGGTGAATAAAACACACCATATCAGCATCTTGCTCTATAGCACCGGATTCCCGAAGATCTGACAACTGAGGCCTTTTTCCTTCTGTTCCTACCCGGCTTTCTACACCACGATTTAACTGAGAAAGTGCAATGATCGGTATATTTAATTCTTTCGCTAATCCTTTAAGAGAACGGGAAATAGTACTTACCTCTTGTTCCCGGCTTCCGAAATTCATTCCACTGGCATTCATCAGCTGCAAATAATCAATAATTATACATTTGATGTTATGCTCTCTCACTAATCTTCTCGCTTTTGTTCTCAATTCAAACACAGATAAACTTGGTGTATCATCTACATATATAGGGGCATCGTACAATTCTTTCAATTTGAAATACAATTGTTCCCTTTCATGAGGAGCCAATTGTCCATTTTTGACTTTAGAGCCAGGTATTTGACACACATTTACAATCAAACGATTGACTAACTGCACATTAGACATTTCCAGAGAAAAAACAGCAACCGGTGTTTCACAATCTACCGCCATATTTTTAGCCATAGACAAAACAAAAGCTGTTTTACCCATAGCGGGACGAGCTGCAATGATCACTAAATCCGAATTTTGCCATCCGGAAGTAATTTTATCCAATTGCTTGAAGCCCGAACGAAGTCCGCTCAAACCATCCGTACGGTCTCCTGCCGCATTCATTAATTTTAAAGCTTCATCTATGACCGGATTTATTTGTGTTACATCTTTCTTTAAGTTTCTTTGGGAGATCTCAAATAGCTTTCCTTCAGCTTCTTGCATTAAATCATCCACATCATTTGACTCATCAAATGCTTTTCCTGCTACATTAGACGAAAACTGAATCAATTCTCTGGCCAAATATTTCTGAGCAATTATACGTGCATGATATTCTAAGTGAGCAGTAGAAACTACTTTACCTGTTAACTGTGCAATATAAAAAGGTCCTCCGACGAAATCCAAATCCCCACGTTTCTTCAACTGTTCAACAACAGTAAGCATGTCTATCGGTTTTTGTTGAATAGCTAAGTCTTGTATGGAAGAAAAAATTAACTCATGTACTTTATTGTAAAAGCTTTCCGGGCGTAATATTTCACTTACAACCGAATATGCATCTTTTTCTAACATCAAAGCTCCTAACACTGCTTCCTCAAATTCAACTGCTTGAGGTTGTAATCTTCCTTCTTCAGGATTATGCTGAGGTGCTTTACGACGATTATTTCCTTTATTATTTTCTGCCATGTGTTATTTTTTCTTTTGGGGAAACAAAGATAACCCGACTTCGCCGGAGGAACAAAATTTTTACGTGAATATTTTCACTATAAACGTACTTTTTGTGCTAAATTCCTTTTACCGGAAAGTACCAATATATACACCCCACCAAATTGTTTTAAAGAAATAGTTGTTGAATGGATATCACTTATAATTGTTTTTGCTAAGAGAATTCCCTGCATATTGTATATAGAAATAAATGCTCCATTGTCTATTTCTTTTAGACCCTGAATATGGATATTGTTACCCTGTATCAACAAATTCAGTTTATTTTCTTCGTTTTTAATTTTATCTATTCCTGTAGCTGACGATAATACAAACTCATCAGTTACGCATCTTACACTATACCAACGAGGAGTATTAGTAGTTCCTCCATCAACAGAAAAAGTTCCGGAAGATCCACTAGTTATCGTACAAAATTCTCTTCTATCACCGAATTGCCCATCCATCTCATACCTATTCGCAAGTCTCCAGATTCCCTGAGTTTCCCAACTTCCCCAAGAACCATTATATCTTCCGGCATACGCCCCATATTCTTTTTGTGTCCACCACTTTACACTATCAGCTGCTCTATTTGCATCTATAATAAGTTTGAATGCCTGAGCTTCATCCCAGGTTGGCAAACGCCATCCGTCACCAGGACAAGCAGAAGCTTTCTGATCTGACGTATAGTAATAACCATTAACTTGACTACTATTTGTTGAATAATAAGCAGCTTCCGGAGTTCCTTCTTTAGAGTTAGTCACCATCCAACACAAATTACCATATTGATGTGTTAAATATGTACCGTTTTTACCTGTTATAGATCTGGGTGTACCGCCACTACCACAAACTATTTCTTCTTTTTTACCTGAGGTAACTATAAATGTTCTGGTTACTTCATTTGATAAAAGGCCTCCTGAAATACCAGGGATATCACTCAAAACCTTAATTACATATGTTTCTCCCATTTCCAAGGGTACAGACGGAGTAAATCTGAACAAAGTTCCTTTCAAAGAGCTATTCCACTCTCCGGATATCTCCTGTCCATTACTTTCCTTTACAACCTGAAGATAATTCGCTGCCACACTTGTATTCATAGGAGATACAAAACGAACAGAAATTTTATCATCTGTAGACAAACCTCCCATATCCGGCAGTATATCTTCGAATAACGTTCTGAAAGTTCCGTCTGTCCGAATTTCCTGAGCATTTTCTTTAGGTAAAATATATAATACTTCAGGATTAACATATTCATCCGGTTTCAAATAAAAGTCAAAGAATTTTTT
Organism: Bacteroidales bacterium; assembly: GCA_031552425.1. Classification (GTDB taxonomy): domain Bacteria; phylum Bacteroidota; class Bacteroidia; order Bacteroidales; family Azobacteroidaceae; genus JAISFI01. Next base: position 23,983 of record JAVBMM010000113.1, read on the forward strand.
CAACATAGAGTACCTATCCAAACCTGTAGGAAAATCAGTTCCGGTAGGAAGAGTATGTCCTACATCTTCCATCCATAAATCCAAGTGAATATTATCCACTTTATTCAGATGCTTAAGCATTATAGGGTAATTATCCCATTGATAAGTAAACTTATCCAAATATCCCATTGAAGTAACCATGGGTGAAGATTCGGCATCTATAATAGCAGGAACTCTCAAAGTTCCATCTCCTGAAGCTGCATAAGAAACATCTACCGTACTAGAATAACCTTGATATGGTTGATTCGGATTAACCGGACCATATAAATCACTCCATTCTTGCATTTGATCATTGTGCACATTTGCA